>NZ_RAWC01000013.1:0-82697 GCF_003611685.1 Corallococcus sp. CA049B
GGCCAGGGCCCGGGGGCCGCTCGCGACGGCGGCGGGGCGGTACCCTCCCGGTGAAGGGGGAGGTGCGTAGCTTAGGGATGTGAAAACGTCCAACCGCGCCAACTTCTTCGTCGCTCCGTTCACGGCCGTGGTGCTGGCGCTGGGGGGAGCGTTGTTCCTTCCCGCGTTCGGGATCCCCGGCGCCATCGCCGCCTCCGACAAGGCGGAAGGGAACAAAGAGAAGCCCTGCGTCACCGAGAAGGGCAGCGACCCCAAGGCCTGCTCGGAGCTGGTGGAGCTGGAAGTGAAGGACGTGGTGCCCCTGATGGAGGCGCAGACGCACGCCGTCGTGCTGACCACCAAGGACGGGGAGACGGTGCTGCCCCTCTTCGTGGACGAGGGCGCGGCGGTCTCCATCGCCTTCCGGCTCGCGGAGCGTCCGCCCCCGCAGCCGCTGTCCCAGGACCTGCTGGACGACGTGGTGAACAAGCTGGGCGGCAAGGTCACCGAGGTCCGCATCGACGACCTGCGCGACAACGTCTACTCCGGCCGCGTCTTCCTCCAGCAGGGCAAGAAGGAGCTGGCGCTGGACGCGCGGCCTTCGGACTCCATCGCCATGGCCATGCACAGCCAGGCCCGCATCCGCGTGACGCGCAAGGTGCTGACCCTGGCGGGCATCAGCCGCGCGGAGATTGAGGCCCTCCAGAAGCAGCAGGACCTGGGCGTGGGCGGCAGCGGCGGCCTGGGTGAGGAGGACATGGGTCCCCTGCCCCCGCCGCCTCCCATGGGCCCCAGCGCCGGCCACCCGAAGCCTCCCTCGGAGGACATCGGCATGGACCACGCCATGCAGCCGCTGAGGGAGCCCCTGGGCAAGGGCCAGGAGATCGACCTCTAGCCGTCCGCGAAGAAGCCGCCCTGGAACGATGAAAGCCCGGCCCCCCCTCCCAGGGTAGCCGGGCTTTCTTCGTCTCAAGCGCCTGAGAGAGCCACGAATGGCGTGCGCCGGCTCGCGGTAACTTTCCGCCCAGCGCGTGAGGCGAAGAGTTAGTCCTTCGGGCGCAAGCCTGTCAAGACGCCCACCCCGTTGGCGCTAGGATGGGCGGTTCTATGCGCAAGGCGAAGATCATCTGCACGCTGGGTCCGGCTTCGGACTCCAAGGAAGTCATCGAGGGCCTGGTGAAGGCGGGCATGAACGTGGCCCGGCTCAACTTCTCCCACGGGACGCATGACGAGCACCGCCAGCGCGTCCAGCGCATCCGCGCGGTGTCGAAGAAGCTGGGCGTGCCGGTGGCCATCCTCCAGGACGTGCAGGGCCCCAAGGTGCGCCTGGGGCGCTTCGAAGGCGGCCAGTTGATGGTGATGGCCGGCGACACGGTGACGGTGACGACGCGCGCGGTGCAGGGCCAGGGGAAGATCATCCCCACCCCGGTGCGCACGCTGCCCCGGGACGTGGAGAAGGGCCACGAGGTGCTCCTGGACGACGGCCGCGTCCGCCTGCGAGTGCTGAAGGTGAGCGGCCAGGACGTGTCCTGCCGCGTGGAGGTGGGCGGGCTGCTCAAGGATCACAAGGGGCTCAACCTGCCCGGCACGGCCATGTCGGTGCCCACGCTGACGGACAAGGACAAGGTGGACCTGGCGTTCGGCCAGGAGGTGGGCGTGGACTACGTGGCGCTGTCCTTCGTGCGCTCCGCCCAGGACGTGCGCCAGGCGCGCGCGCTGGTGGCGCAGCGCAAGACGCCCATCATCTCCAAGATTGAGAAGCCCCAGGCGGTGGAGAACCTGGACGCCATCGCCAGGGAGTCGGACGGGGTGATGGTGGCCCGCGGCGATCTGGGCGTGGAGATGCCGCTGGAGCAGCTGCCCGCCATCCAGAAGCGCGCCGTGCGGGAGGTCAACCGCATGGGCGGCATCGTCATCGTCGCCACGGAGATGCTGGAGAGCATGGTGCTCAACGCCCGGCCCACCCGCGCGGAGGTGTCGGACGTGGCCAACGCCATCCTCGACGGCGCAGACGCGGTGATGCTCTCCGGCGAGACGGCCGCGGGCCGCTACCCCGTGGACGCGGTGGCCACCATGGCGCGCATCGTGGAGGAGACGGAGCGCACCGGCCTCATCACCCTGCCCCACTCCCCCTTCGAGCGCTCCGAGGACCTGGGCACCGGCGTCGCCGCGGCGGCCGTGGCCGCGTCCCGGCAGCTCAACATCAAGACCATCATCGCGTACACGGAGAGCGGCCACTCCGCGCGGCTCATCTCCGAGTTCCGGCCCGGCGGACGCATCCTCGGCCTGACGCCCAACGCGGACACGGTGAACCGGATGGCGCTCTACTGGGGCGTGTCGGGCCACCGGGTGAAGCGCGTCAGCAGCACGGAGGCCATGCTCAAGCAGGTGCGCCGGCTCTGTCAGGAGCTGCGCTTCTGCGAACCCGGCGAGCCCTTCATCCTGGTGGCCGGCGTGCCGCTCAACGTGCCGGGCAACACCAACATGATGAGCATCCACCGCATCTGAGAGCAGCCCGCGGTGGAGGCTCGGGGGGCAGAAGGCCTACAGGACCTTCTGCTCGAAGTCGTAGAGCTTCTCCACGGACAGCTGGCGGTAGCGCTCCACGTTGAGGGCCCGGCGGGCGCACTCCCACACCAGGTCCTTGGCGGGGCGCTCCGGCTCCTTCTTCTTGCGGCGCTTCACCTCGGCCTTGATGGCCTTGAGCGCCATGGCCGGGTGGTAGCAGAAGGCGGAGGAGAACAGCAGGTGGCCGCCGAAGGGCACCAGCCGCGCCTCCAGCACGTCCCCCGTCTCCAGGCCCGCGATGTGGCGGCGCTCCGTCACGTCGAAGTCCTTGCCGGAGAAGAGCTCGCGCAGGCGCACCATGCCCTTGCCCAGCTTGCGCACCTCGAAGAGGCCGTGGACCGTCTCCGTGAAGCTGCGGAAGGCGTTGGCCTCCTCCGGCGGCGCGGACTGCAGGCGCTGCTCGTACAGCTCCGCGGCCGGCGTCTTGCCGGTGAGCGGCGAGACGCGGTCGTAGAGGTAGTAGTCCAGGAACGACGCCATCCGCAGCTCGAAGTTCTTGTCGTCCTCGAAGACTTCGCCGGTGAGGCGGAAGTACTCCGCCTTCGCCTCCAGCAAGTCCGGCTTGCGCGCCTCCGAGCTGCCGAAGGCGATGAGCTGGTCCAGGTACGGCTGGTACGACAACGGGGTCAGCGCGGTGTCCATGGCCGTTGCGAGCTTTCTTCCTACGAACCCGCCATCAGCGTCGCGAAGCGGCTGAACAGGTAGCGCGCGTCGTGAGGGCCGGGCGAAGCCTCGGGGTGGTACTGCACGCTGAAGGCCCGCGCGTCCGGAACGGCCAGGCCCTCCACCGTGCCGTCATTCAGGTTGATGTGCGTGACGACGGCCTTGCCCTTGAGGCTGGCGTCGTCCACCGCGAAGCCGTGGTTCTGCGCGGTGATCTCCACCTTGCCCGTGGTGAGGTCCTTCACGGGCTGGTTGCCGCCGCGGTGGCCGAACTTCATCTTGTACGTCCGGCCGCCCAGGGCCAGCGCCATGATTTGATGCCCCAGGCAGATGCCGAACACCGGCACCTTGCCCAACAGCGCCGCCACCGTGCGGTCCGCGCCCTTCACCGCGGCCGGGTCGCCCGGGCCGTTGGCCAGGAAGACGCCGTGGGGCTTCTTCGCCAGCACCTGCTCCGCCGTGAAGTGGGACGGCACCACCGTCACGCGGCAGCCCACGTCCACCAGGTACTGGAGCATGGAGCGCTTGAGGCCGTAGTCGTACGCGACGACGTCGTACTTCAGCTCCGGCTCCGGGCGCTTGTCACCAGGGGCCAGGAACACGTCCGGCGACGGCGTGGTGAAGACGTAGGGCTCCTTGCAGGACACGCCCGTGGCCAGGTCCAGGCCCTCCATGCCCACGGCGGTGCGCGCGCGCTCGGAGAGGGCCGCGGCGGACACGTTCTCCGTGGAGATGATGCCCGTCTGCGCGCCGTGCGTGCGCAGGTGGCGCACCAGCCGGCGGGTGTCCACGCCTTCGATGCCCACGCGGCCGTGGCGCGCGAGGTACGCGTCCAGCGTCTCCTGCGAGCGCCAGTTGGAGGGCGTCTTCGTCAGCGAGCGCACCACCATGCCCACCGCGTGCGGCAGCCCCGCCTCCTCGTCCGCCGCGTTCGCCCCGATGTTGCCCATCTCCGGGTACGCCATGGTGACGATCTGCCCCACGTACGAGGGATCCGTGAGGATCTCCTGGTAGCCGTACATGGACGTGTTGAAGACCACCTCGCCCACCGTCTCGCCGGAAGCGCCAAAGGCGCGTCCCTCGAACGTGGTGCCATCCGCCAGCGCGAGTACCGCCCGCTTCGTCATCACCGCGACTCCTTGAGCTGACCGTCCTCGAACACACACCGGCCGCCCACCCACGTCTGCGTCACGCGGCCCTTCAGCGTGCGCCCGTGGAAGGGCGTGTTGCGACTGCGGGAATAGAACCGGTGGGCATCCACCGTCCACTCCTCCGAAGGGGACACCAGCGTGATGTCCGCCGGGGCACCAGGCGCCAGGTGACCGCCCGGCAGGCCGAATACCCTCGCCGGCCCGTCCGACAGGAGCTCCACCGCCCGGCGCGGGGTGAGCACGCCCTCGTGCACCAGCGCCAGCGTGAGCCCCAGGGCCGTCTCCAGCCCGACGATGCCGTTGATGCCCTTCTCGAACTCCACCAGCTTGTCGGACACGCCGTGCGGCGCGTGGTCCGTGGCAATGGCGTCCACCGTGCCGTCCACCAGCGCCTCGCGCAGCGCCTTCACGTCCACGTCACTCCGGAGCGGCGGCGCCATCTTCGCGTGGGTGTCGTAGTCCCCCACCGCCCGGTCATCCAGGGTGAAGTGGTGCGGCGCCACCTCGCAGGTGACGCGCAGGCCGCGCTGCTTCGCCTCGCGGATGAGCCGCACGCTGCCCTCGCAGGACACGTGCGCCACGTGCAGCCGCCCCTTCGTCTCCTCCAGGAGCACCAGGTCGCGCGCCACCATGGCCACCTCCGCGGAGGACGGAATGCCGCGCAGGCCCAGCCGCGTGGACGTGGCGCCCTCGTGCATGGCGCCGCCGGCGGAGAGCGTCAGGTCCTCCTCGTGCACCATCACCGGCACGTCGAACTGGGTGGCGTACTGGAGCACCCGGCGCATCAGGCCCGCGTTCATCACCGGGCGGCCGTCGTCCGTGAGGGCTACGCAGCCGGCGCCAATCAGCTCGCCTGCCTCCGACAGCTCCTCGCCCTTGAGCCCCTTGGTGATGGCGCCGGCCGGGTACACGTGGCACAGGGCCGCGTCCCGAGCGCGCGACAGCACCAGCTCCGTGACGAGCGCGCTGTCGTTCACCACCTTGGTGTTGGGCATGGCGACCACGCCGGTGAAGCCGCCCGCCACCGCCGCGCGGCAGCCGGTGAGGACCGTCTCCTTGCCCTCTTCCCCTGGCTCGCGCAGGTGCACGTGCAGGTCGATGAAGCCCGGCACCAGCCACGTGTCGGTGGCGTCCACCACCCGCGCGTCCCTGGGCGCGGGCAGCGGGGCGTCCGACACCTGGGCCACCCGGCCGTCCATCACGAGGACGTCACGAACGCCGTCCACGCCATTGCGCGGGTCGATGACGCGCGCCCGCTGGAAGAGCACTGGGGTCATGATGCGCAAGCCTCCAGGATGGCCCGGCGCACCGCGACGCCGTTGGCCACCTGCTCCAGGATGACGCTGCGAGGCCCGTCCGCCACCACCGGCGACAACTCCACGCCGCGGTTGATGGGGCCCGGGTGCAGCACGACGGCCTCCGGCTTCATCCGCTCCGCGCGGGCGGGCGTGATACCGAACAGCCGCGAGTACTCCCGCTGGGACGGCAGGAAGGCTTCCGACATGCGCTCCGTCTGCAGCCTCAGGCACATCACCGCGTCCGCCTGGGGCAGCACGGCGTCCAGCTGGTGCGTCACCTCTCCGCCCATCTCCTCCAGCCCTGGCGGCAGGAGGGTGGGCGGTCCGCAGAGCACGACCCGGGCCCCCAGCGCCTTCAGGCACAGGAGATTGGAGCGCGCCACGCGGCTGTGCAGCACGTCGCCGACGATCAGCACCGTGCGCCCGTCCAGGCGGCCCCAGCGCTGGCGCAGGGTGAAGGCGTCCAGCAGGGCCTGGGACGGGTGCTCATGCGCGCCGTCGCCCGCGTTCACCACCGCGCACCTCACATGCCGGGCCACGAGCCCCGGCGCGCCGGAGGAGCGGTGGCGGATGACGATGACCGCCGGCCCCATGGCTTCGATGTTGCGCGCGGTGTCCAGGAGCGTCTCGCCCTTGGACACGGAGGAGCCCGCGTAGCTCCAGTTGAGGACGTCCGCGCCCAGCTTCCGCGCGGCCACCTCGAAGGAGGAGCGCGTCCGGGTGGAGTCCTCGAAGAAGAGGTTCGCCACGACGCGGCCCCGCAGCACGTGCGAGGCATCCGGTCCGCCGGGCAGGTGTGCCTGGGCGCGGTCGAGCAGTGCTTCCAGCTCGTCCCGCCGCCAGCCTGCGATTCCGAGAAGATGTCTCATGGGCCGGGGCCGCCGCGTACCGCGCGCCGCACGTTGCGTCAAGCACGGCGCGTGGTGGCCGCCCGGTCAGCGTCCGTCAGCGCACCGGCTCGAAGAAACGGTCGACCCTCAGGCCCGTGCCGCCAAACAGGTTGCCCAGCAGGCCGCCCCAGCCGAGCGATAGCCAGACGACCATGGCCTTGCCCTTGATGTGGCCGTACGGCACGTAGGCGACCTCGGCGCCGCCCGGGCCGCCCAGGTTGTAGCGGCTGTCCGCGCTGTTATCCCGGTTGTCGCCCATCACGAAGACGCTGTTGGCGGGCACCGTGTAGGGGCCCTCGTGCTCGCGGCCCGGCAGGCGCATGGGGTGCTGGAGCGACGCGTGCACCACGTCGCCCAGGCTCTCCCGGTAGAGCACCTCTTCCTGGTCGAACCAGCGGCCCGTCAGGTCGTCCTGGTTGTGCACCACGTAGTCCGGCGTCACCAGCGTGCGCGGCTGCGGCTCGCCGTTGATGCGCACCACCCCGTCGACGATCTCCACCGTGTCGCCGGGGATGCCGATGACGCGCTTGATGAAGTCCTTGGACTCGTCCACCGGGTTGTTGAAGACGATGACGTCCCCGCGCTTGGGCTCCCGCACGATGCGGAACGGGACGAAGTTCGTGTACGGGATGCGCACCCCGTAGATGAACTTGTTCACGAAGACCTGATCGCCAATCTGCAGCGTGGGCAGCATGGAGCCGGACGGGATGCGGTACGGCTCGATGAGCACCGTGCGGATGACCACCGCGATGAGCAGCGCCTTGCCGAAGCCGCCCAGGAAGTCCCACACGGACTGCTTGCGGTACGCGCCCAGGTGCTCCTGGGTGAGCTTCTCCAGCGCCTGGGTCTCCGCGCGCAGCGCTTCCGCGTTGCCCGCCACGGACGCGGACTCCACCCGCAGGGCCTGCTCGGTGATGCGCTCGCCCACGGCCGGGGGAACCTTCGTCCCCAGGCGCGCGAGGATGCGCTCGTCCTCGGAGATGAGCTCGTGCGCCTCATGGCGCAGCGTGCGCAAGAGCGACTCCTTCCGGGAGGCGTTGCGCCACACCAGCAGCCCGAAGAACGCCACCACCATCAGCAGGCCGAAGCCCTTCATCAGGGGCTGGGCCCAGGACGCGGTGCCGGGCGCCATCTCAATCAGCGTCACGTACGGGATGAACGCCAGGCCCACGCCGCACAGCGGGGCCCAGAGGCTGGTGAGCAGCTCGCGCCACATCAGCTGGCGGCGGGCCTTGAGCTGCTCGGGGGTGCGGCGCGCGGCCATGGCCGCTCCCAGCTTCATGGAAGGACTGGCCGTGCTCATGGGGCTTACTGCTCCGTCTTGAGGACCGCGAGGAAGGCTTCCTGCGGAATCTCCACCGTGCCCACCTGCTTCATGCGCTTCTTGCCCTCCTTCTGCTTCTCCAGGAGCTTGCGCTTGCGGCTGATGTCGCCGCCGTAGCACTTGGCAAGGACGTTCTTGCGCATGGCGGAGATCGTCTCGCGGGAGATGATCTTCGCGCCGATGGCGGCCTGGATGGCCACCTCGTACATCTGCTTGGGAATCACTTCCTTGAGCTTCTCGCAGACCTCGCGGCCGCGCAGGTACGCGCGCTCGCGGTGGACGATGACGGAGAGCGCGTCCACCGGCTCCCCGTTGATGAGGATGTCCAGCTTGGCCAGGTCCGCCTCCGCGTAGGCGGACAGCTCGTAGTCCAGGCTCGCGTAGCCGCGCGACACGCTCTTCAGCCGGTCGAAGAAGTCGAACACGACCTCCGCCATGGGCATCTCGTACGTCACCTGCACGCGGGTGCCGCTGGAGCCCAGGTACTTCATGTCCTTCTGCACGCCACGCCGGTCCTGGCACAGCTTCAGGATGGCGCCCAGGTGCTCGTTGGGCACGTGGATGTGACAGGTGAGGATGGGCTCCTCGAACTTCTCGATGTTCTGCGTGGGCGGCAGCTTCGCCGGGTTGTCCACCAGCAGCGTCTCACCCTTGCTGGTGGTGATCCGGTAGACCACCGACGGCGCCGTGGTGATCAGGTTGAGGTTGTACTCGCGCTCCAGGCGCTCCTGGACGATCTCCATGTGGAGCAGGCCCAGGTAGCCGCAGCGGAAGCCGAACCCCAGCGCCGTGGACGACTCCGGCTCGTAGGTGAAGGCGGAGTCGTTGAGCGTGAGCTTCGCCAGCGCGTCGCGCAGGTTCTCGTAGTCCGCGGAGTCCACCGGGAAGATGCCGGAGAACACCATCGGCTTCACTTCCTTGAAGCCCGGGAAGGGCGCCTCCGTGGGGCGCGCCTCCTCCGTCACGGTGTCGCCGACCTTCGCGTCCTGCAGCTCCTTCACGTTGGCGACGAGCACGCCCACCTCGCCCGCCATCAGCTGCTGCACCGGGCGCGAGAACGGGCTGAACACGCCCAGCTCCTGCACCTCGAAGACCTTGTTGTTGCTGAACATCTTGATCTTCTGCTTCAGCTTCAGCGTGCCTTCCAGCACGCGCACCAGCGTCACCACGCCCCGGTAGTTGTCGTACCAGGAGTCGAAGACGAGCGCCTTGAGCGGCGCGGACGGCGAACCCGTGGGCGGCGGCACGCGCTTCACCACCGACTCCAGGATGTCGTGGATGCCCAAGCCCTCCTTCGCGGAGGCCGGCACCGCGACGGACGCGTCGATGCCGATGACGTCCTCAATCTCCCCGCGCGTGCGGTCCACGTCCGCGGAGGGCAGGTCGATCTTGTTGATGACCGGGATGATCTCCAGGTTGTGGTCCAACGCCATGTAGACGTTGGCCAGCGTCTGGGCCTCCACGCCCTGCGTCGCGTCCACGACGAGCAGCGCGCCCTCGCACGCGGCGAGGCTGCGGCTCACCTCGTAGGCGAAGTCCACGTGTCCCGGCGTGTCGATGAGGTTGAGGACGTAGTTCTGGCCGTCCTTGGCGGTGTACGTCATCCGCACGGACTGGGCCTTGATGGTGATGCCCCGCTCTCGCTCGATGTCCATGTTGTCGAGGAACTGGGCCTGCGCCTCACGCTTGGTCAGCGTGCCTGTCTTCTCCAGGAGGCGGTCGGCCAGCGTCGACTTTCCATGGTCGATGTGGGCGATGATGCAGAAGTTGCGGATGTGCGCGTTTTCAGCCGGCATGGTCAGGGCGCTCGTCGGTCGCGAAGCGGGCGTAGGTAACACCGAACCGCCTGAAAATCCACGACCGGCGCACACCTGCCCGCCGGGCACTCCACCCGCCTGACGCACCGTGTTCCCCCCGGCATCCAGGCCGGAGGGACACGGCGGTGCAACGGTCCGGACCTAGCCCCGGGCGCGGACGGGCCCGGCTGCCTGGTCCCGGAAGAACTGGATCGTGTGGCGCAGGCCTTCCGCCAGTTGCACGGACGGCTCCCAGCCCAGCACCTTCTTCGCGTGCGCCGCGTCGATGCACGAGCGCAGCTGCTCGCCCGGCTTGCCCGGCGCGTGCGCGGCCTTCAGCGAGCTGCCGCCGGCCTGCGCGATGAGCTCGTAGAGCCGGTTGATGTCCGTCTCCACGCCGGTGCCGATGTTCGCGGCGCCCACGTAGTCGCTCTGGAAGGCCAGGTAGTTGGCGCGGGCCACGTCCGGACCGAAGACGAAGTCACGCGTCTGCTTGCCCTCGCCGTAGATGGTGCAGCCCTGCCCCGCGATGACGCGCTGACTGAAGATGGCCACCACGCCCGCCTCGCCGTGCGGGTTCTGTCGCGGGCCGTACACGTTGGCGTACCGCAGGGCCACGTACGGCAGGCCGTACTGCGCCCGGTAGTAGCCCAGGTACAGCTCGCCCGCCGCCTTGGAGACGCCGTAGGGGGACACCGGCCGCTGGGGGTGGTCCTCCCGGGCGGGGAAGTAATCCTGCTCGCCGTAGATGGCGCCGCCGGTGGAGCTGAAGATGACCTTCTTCACGCCGGACTGGCGCGCGGCCTCCAGCAGGTTCGTCATGCCGCGGATGTTCACGTCCGCGTCGAAGCCGGGGTCCTCCACGCTCTTGCGCACGTCCATCTGGGCGGCCAGGTGACAGAGCACCTGGGGCTTCTCCGTGCGGATGAGCTCCGCGGCTTCCGGGCTCCGGATGTCGTGCACGGCCAGCCGCACGCGCGGATCCAGGTTCTCCTTCTTGCCGCTCGACAGGTTGTCCAGCGCGATGACCTCATGGCCATTGCGCAGGAACTCATCGCACACGTGCGAGCCGATGAAGCCCGCGCCGCCCGTTACCAGGACTTTCACGCCGTTCTCCCCAGGCCCGGCCGCCACGGGCCCGGGCCGTCTACCTCGCGTTCACTCGCGCGCGGCCAACCTAAGTCCCAGAGGGGCGAGCGGCAACTTCACGGAAGTAGGCGATGGTGTCCCGCAGACCATCCTCCAGCTTCACCTTGGGCTCCCACCCCAGCAGCGTGCGCGCGCGGGTGATGTCCGGCTGGCGCTGCTTCGGATCATCCTTGGGCAGCGGGTGGTAGACGATCTGCCTACCCCCACCGGCTGCCTCGCGCACGGCCTCCGCGAACTGCTTGATGGTCATCTCGCGCGGGTTGCCGATGTTCACCGGGCCCCGGACGTCCGACAGCACCAGCCGCACCAGGCCGTCCACCAGGTCCTTCACGTAGCAGAACGAGCGCGTCTGGCTGCCGTCCCCGAAGACGCTGAAGTCCTCGCCCTTGAGCGCCTGGCCCACGAAGGCGGGCACCACGCGGCCGTCGTTCAGGCGCATGCGCGGGCCGTAGGTGTTGAAGATGCGCACGATGCGGACGTTCACGCCCCGGCTGCGCTCGTACGCGGCGCTGATGGCCTCCGAGTAGCGCTTGGCCTCGTCGTACACCGAGCGCGGCCCGATGGGATTCACGTTGCCCCAGTAATCCTCCTTCTGGGGGTGCACCAGCGGGTCGCCGTACACTTCCGACGTGGAGGCCATGAGGAACACGGCCTTCTTCTTCTCCGCCAGCTTCAGCGCGTTCTCCGTGCCGATGGAGCCCACGCGCAGCGTCTCGATGGGGAGGTTCGCGTAGTCGATGGGCGACGCGGGCGAGGCCAGGTTGAGGACGAAGTCCACGGGGCCGTCCACCTCCAGCCCCTCCGTGATGTCCTGGTTCACGAACTGGAAGCCCGCGCGCGGCTTGAGCGTGCGCACGTTCGCTTCGTTCCCGGTGATGAGGTTGTCCACCGCGAGGACGGACTCCGCGCCGTCGTCCAGCAGCCGCTCACACAGGTGCGAGCCCACGAATCCGGCCCCACCCAGCACCACCGCCCGCTTGCCACGCATGCTCGTCACGTCACGCCTCGTTCGTCAGGAGAGTTCGTCGAAGGTCGCCTGGCCCGGCAGCTGCGCTTTGTATTTCTCCAGCACCAGGTCGATGCCCTGCCGGATGTATTCGGCCACGGGCACCTTCGTCTTCTGGTTCAGCGCCTTGAGCAGTTCGTTCTGCTCCGGAGTGATGTAGATGGTGGTGCTGACTTTCTTTCGGGCCATGGCGATACGTGAAAATATATGGAATGACGTGGCCTGCGAAAGCACGGAAGTGAAGCGGCGCGAACATGGCGCCCCACCTGCTCGGGAGGCACCTTGGCTTCTAGCAACCGTTTGATTTTCCTGGGCTTCCTGGCGGTGGGCGCGCTCGCGGGCTGCGCCTCCCAGAAGGCCGCGGAGACTCCCGACGCAGTGCGCAAGCGCCCCGAGGCGGAGGGGGTCCGGGGGAAGCAGGGCCCGGGGGAGACCGTCACGGAGCTGGACGCCAACGGCGATGGCCGCACGGACGTCTGGGAGTACCGGCTCAAGGAAGTGCTGGTGCGCAAGGAGCTGGACCTGAACTGGGACGGCCGCGTGGACGTCACCCAGTACCTGGATCCGCAGGGCGCGAAGGTCCGCGAGGTGATGGACCTGGACTACGACGGCAAGGTGGACGCCACGTACCACTACGCCGAGGGCAAGCGCACGAAGGGCGAGCGCGACCTGAACGGCGATGGCCGCACGGACTCGTGGCTGTACTACGAGAACGACACGCTCGTGCGGAAGGAGCGCGACGCGAACCACGACGGCCGGGTGGACTACTGGGAGTACTGGGAGAACGGCCAGGTGGATCGCATTGGCGAGGACCTGGATGGCGACGGCACCGTGGACCAGTGGACCCGCAATCCGAACGCGGCGGCGAAGTCCAAGGAGTGACGCCGGAGGCCCGGCGGGCGCACCGTGAAGGCGCGCCAGCGGGCTTCACCGCGGGGACTACGGGGCGCTGGTGCCCGTGCGCCCGTAGGAGTCCTCCAGGCGCACCACGTCATTCAGCTCGGGGGTGCTGACCTCGAGGATGTCGCAGTCGGTGATGGCGACCATGCGGTGCTTGGTCAGCGGCTTGATGTGGTAGCTCTCACCGGGGTTCATCTCCTTCTCGATGAGGCCCTGGCCCTCGTCCACGACGAAGAGGAGCTTGCCGCTCTGGACGTGGATGGTCTCGTCCTTCACGTTGTGGAACTGGAGGCTCAGCTTGTGGCCGGCCTTCACGTGCAGGAGCTTGCCCACGTAGCGCTCCGTGTGGGCCCAGATGAGCTCGTGGCCCCAGGGCTTCTCCACCCGCTTCGTCGTCGTCATTTGCTTCGTCTCTTCCTTGCCCAGCAGCGCTAGTTCGTGCCGGCCACGTACGCGTCGAGCTGGGTCTCGCGCTTGAAGTCCGTCAGGTACCGACCCGCGGCTTCCTTGCTGGCGAAGCTGCCCATCCGGACGCGGTACCAGGTGCCCTTTCCAGGCACCTCCGCCGCCAGGATATAGGGGGCATAGCCCTTGTCGCGCAACCGCGCGGCGAAACGGTCGGCGTCCTGGCGGCTCTGGAAGGCGGAGAGCTGGAGCGTGAACGCCCCACCCTTCACGGCCTCCGACGGACGCGGCGGCTCCGCGGGCAGCGCCTGGGCCCGGGCGATGGCCTCCTTCATGCCCCCGTCACGCGCGGCGGTGCGGGTGGCGACCGGCGTCTCCTCCACCTTTCCCTTCACCGGCTCCACGGCCTTGGCGGGCTCCGGCTTCGCGGCGGCGACCTTGGCCTCGGGCTTCACGAGCGGCTTGCCGTTGGCGATGGCGTCCTCCTCGGCGGCGTCCATCGCGGGCAGCTCGCCCGTGTCGGGGTCCGGCGTGGGGGCCAGGGCAGGCTTCGCGGCGACCTTGGCGGGCTCCGCGGGCTTGGGCTCCGGCCTGGCTTCCGGCTTCACCTCGGGCTTCGCGGCGACCTTGGGGGCCTCCGGCTTCGCGGCGGCCTTGGGCAGCGGCGGCAGGGGCTCCGAGCCCGTCTTGCGGGTGAGCTCGTCCGGGAAGGTGAGCGGCGGATCCTGGCGCGCGTCGTTGAGGACCTGCGCGTTGGCGTCCAGCGCGGAGAGCAGGTCCGGGGCTTCGGCCGTCTGCGCGTCGCCCGCGAGCTTCTTGCCCACCACCACGCCCAGCACGAACACGGCGCCCATCACGACGATGCCGGCGATCAACAGGCTGACGATCTGCCGGTTGTCCAGCGAGACGTCGAACTTCTCCTTCATCCGGTGGGCGTCACGCATGGCGGGGCAGACCTCGATCGCGCGCTCACGGCCCGTGTAACGGCCTGTAGCGACAGCGTGCGCGCAAGCTACGCCCCACCCCCAGGCGGGTCAAATTCGCGGAGGCAGCGAAAGTCCCAGTGCGCGCGAGGCCGGAAGTCCGGCGCGGGACACGCCAGGACGGATCAGACGATCCACCCGCCGCCGAGCACGCGATCCCTGTCGTAGACGACCGCGGCCTGGCCCGGCGTGACGGCGCGCGCGGGCTCGTCGAGCTTCACGGACACCAGCCCGTGCTGCGAGATGTGGATCCGCCCCGGGGCGCCCGCGTGGCGGTGACGGATGCGGACCTCCACGGCCTGTTCGGGCGGGGGCGGCCCGTCCACCCAGTGCGGCTGGAGCAGGCCGAACTGCGCGCGGCCGGTGCCCTCCGCGGGGCCCACGACGACGCGGTTCGACTCCGGCTCCAGGCGCTGCACGTAGCGCACCTCACCACCGCCCAGGTTGAGCCCCTTGCGCTGCCCCACGGTGAAGCGGTGGATGCCGTTGTGCGTGCCCAGCACCTTGCCGTCCGGATCCACGACCTCGCCGGACGGCTGGGGACCGGCGACCTTCTCCACGAACCCGGCGTAGTCGCCGTCGGGCACGAAGCAGATCTCCATGCTCTCCGGCTTGTGGGTGGTGGGCAGGCGGTGGCGCTCGGCGACGGCGCGCACCTCCGGCTTGGTGAGGTGGCCCACGGGGAAGAGCACGTCCTTCAGCTCCTCCTGGCCCAGGGTGAAGAGGAAGTAGCTCTGGTCCTTGGCGGCGTCCACGGCGCGGCGCAGGTGGAAGCGGCCGTCCACCTCCTCCACCTGGGCGTAGTGGCCCGTGGCCAGCCGGGCGCCCAGGGCGCGCGCGCGCTTGAGGAGGAAGTTGAACTTCACGTCGCGGTTGCAGCTCACGCAGGGGATGGGCGTCTTGCCGCCCAGGTACGACTGGACGAACGGGTTGACGACCCGGTCCTGGAAGATCTCCTCGGCGTTGGCCACGTAGAACGGGATGCCCAGGGTCTGGGCCACCGCGCGGGCGTCGTCGATGTCGTCCGGACTGCAGCAGCTGCCGCACTTCGCGGCGCCCTCGTAGGACCAGACGCGCAGGGTGATGCCGATGACCTCGTGGCCCTGCTCCTTGAGCAGGGCGGCGGCGGCCGAGGAATCCACTCCGCCACTCATCGCAACGACGACTCGCATGGGGCTCCTTCCTACACGCCCCCAGGCCGCGACGCACGGCCGGAGGCGCTCAGGCCCCCTCCCCTGCCCTCCGGCCGGGAAGAGGCCCCCGTGTCATGAACCGCGCGCCGCCCAGGCCGTGAGCAGGGAGCGGAGCGCGTCCGCGGTATTCAGCGACGGGTCGTCGAGCACGGATTCGACAAGGTACCGGGTCGCCTCGCCCACCTTCGGCGAGGGGCCGATGCCCAGCGTCTTCATGATGTCGCCCCCGGTGAGCGCCAGCTCCTTCGCGGACAGGGGGGGCTTCGCGGCGGCCAGCGCCTCCAGCCTTCCGGCCAGCGCCTCCACCGCGGGCAGCCGCTCCGGGGCCCGGACCTGGATGCGGGCCTTCGCCACGGAGAGGAGCGCGGGCAGGTTCGAAAGGCCCACGCGGGCGAGCAGCCGGCGCAGCGCGGGGTCCGCGTCGTCCACGCGCGTCTCCAGCTTCGCGTGCTCGACGAGCAGGCCGATGAGGTCCGCCGACTTGTTGGGGAACTTCAACCGCAGACACAGCTCGCGGGCCTGCGTCGCGGTGTCGATGTCCGCGAGCAGCGTGGCCACGCGCAGGTCCGCGTCCAGCGGCGCGGCCTGCACGGCGGCGCGGGCGAGCCGGACGGTCTCCGCATCCGCGTGGGCCACCTCCGGCAGGAACACCGCCATCAACCCCGTGTCCGCCAGCAGGTGCAGCCCCATCTCCGCGCGCGGGGACAGGAGCAGCTTGAGCAGCTCCTCGCGCACGCGCTCCAGCGCGACCTTGCGGAAGACGGCCAGGGTCGCGGGGATGGCGTCGCGGGTGTCGGGGTCCAGCGTGAAGCCCAGCACGGCGGCGAAGCGCACGGCGCGCAGGGGGCGCAGGCCGTCCTCGGAGAAGCGCTCCTGCGCGGAGCCCACGCAGCGGATCAGCTGCGCGGGCAGGTCCACCTGGCCTCCGAACGGATCCACCAGCTCGCGGTCCAGCGGGTTGTACGCCATGGCGTTGATGGTGAAGTCGCGCCGCGACAGGTCCTTCACGATGTCGCGCTCGAAGGACACGGAGCTGGGGCGCCGGCCGTCCAGATAGTCCCCCTCCGAACGGAACGTCGTCACCTCCACGTGGTTGCCACCGGTGACGACGGTGACGGTGCCGTGCTGGATGCCGGTGGGGATGACCTTGCGGAAGGCGCGCTGGACCTCTTCCGGCAGCGCGCTGGTGGCCACGTCGAAGTCCTTCGGGTGGACCTTGCGGACCATGTCCCGCACGCAGCCGCCCACCAGGTAGGTGGGGTGGCCCAGCTCGCGCAGGCGGGTGATGACTTCGAGCACGGGCTTCGGAATGTCGGCGTCGTGGAGGTTGGCGATCATGTCCGCGGGGGTGGGAGGAGGCGGGCGCGTACGTTGCCGTCTTCCGGCGGGCCTTGCCACTGCGATGGCCCCCGCGAAGGCCGGTATACGACAAATGACGTATACGTGGGCAAATGAAAGTCCACAGGAAACTCCAGCCCACATACCCCGACAATCATTTCAAACGCATCACCTACCGCGGGCGGGGCCAACGGGCCGCCAACCCGAGCGAGGCAAACCATGTTCAAGGTCACCAGCAACCACACGTTCAAGAACCCCTCCCGCCTCCAGATTGATCAGACGACGCAGGGCAAGAAGAGCGACTACAGCCACGCGGTCAGCGGCGTGAACCAGATGCTCGACAAGGGCAACTTCGGCATCTCCGACCGTTCCAGGAACAGCGTCATCGACAACGTCAAGAAGGTGGAGACGGGCGCGCGCAGCGAGGTCAACGCGCACCAGCGCGAGGCGCTGAACTTCGGTCGCGACGCCTTCGTGAGCATCAGCAAGGGCCAGTTCAAGCAGGGCGCGGTGGAGGCCCTCGGCTCCGGGCTCAACGCCGCGGCTTCGGGGTTCAAGTCCACGTACACGCCGACCCCGCACGAGAAGCAGGGCATCGCCCCCTGGTGACCCCTGCCTGCTGACAGGCCAGGCGTCACGCGCGGCGACTGGCGGGTGCATCTGTTAACGATGCACCCGCCATGTCCGAACCCCGAACCACCGCGGTGCACGTCCACGACAACTGCGAGGTGTACGTAGGCCGTGCCTTCCGTGTCTGGGCAAAGCCCGGGCCGCTCAACCCGGTGCCGGGCCGCTTCGGCAACCCGTTCAAGCCCGGGGGCGTGAAGACCTGGAAGGCGATGATCCGCACGTACTTCGAGCCGTGGCTGGCGAAGCTGCCCGCGGACGAAGCCGAGCGGATCCGCGACGAGGCCCAGCGGCGCATGGCGCCCGGCCCGGACGCGTTCGAATCCTTCCGCTGGTACCTGGAGCTGCGGACGAAGCACGACCCGGACTTCCTGCGCGACGTAAGGACATTGCGCGGCAAGCGATTGGGCTGCTGGTGCAAGCCAGGCCCGTGCCACGCGGACGTGCTGGCCGCGTGGCTGGACGCCAGTCCTGGTCAGTGACGCGCGCTCTCCCGCTCGCGGACCTGCGCGGGTTGGGACGTGAGCCCCGCCTCCGCCTGCCTCCGCATGCCCAGGGCTTCCGACAGCGTCAGGCAGGCCTGGGTGATGGCATTGCGCGCGGCGAGTGAGTCCGCCAGCGGATCCAGCATCACGAAGTCGTGGATCATCCCCTCGTACTGGAGGGCCAGCGCGGGGACTCCCGCGTCCACGAGCCTGCGCGCGTAGGCCTGGCCTTCGTCGCGGAGCACGTCGCATTCTCCGTTGAGGATCAGCGCGGGCGGCAGGCCTCGCAGCTGCACGTCGGTCGCGCGCAGGGGGCTGACGGTGGGCTCCGCGCGGACGGTGGAGTCCGGGGCGTAGTTGTCCCAGAACCACTGCATGCCGCTGCGGGTGAGGAAGTAGCCGTCCGCGTAGCGCGCGTAGGACCCCGTGTCGAAGCGGGCATCCGTGACGGGATAGGGCCCCATGTTCGGCCGGGGCCAGGCCTTCTCGCTCCAGCTTCAGGCTGACTGATTCGATGGTGGCGGAGCTGCTAGGACGGGCCCCATGGGACTTGATGCGAGCTACCAGGCCCTTCCCGGCGGTTCCCCGCTGTTGGAGCTGGCGCGACGGAACACCGGCGTGGGCGGATGGCTGATGTCCGTCACCCGGTTGCTCCGGGACCCGCGCGAGGAGACCCTGGCACCGGGCGGTCCGGACTCCGATGAACTCCTGCTCCTGGACGCCGTGCGAGACATGCTGCGCACCCGCCCCGACCTGGCGACGCAACAGGTGGACCTTGGCCGGAGGTGGGACCACCTGCTCTTCGTTCTTTCCGACCGCCGCCGGAACGCGCCGGGAACGGAGGACGACTCGCTGGCCAGCATCGCGATCCACGGCGAGTCGGAGATCGCCCCGCACGTGGTGGCGCCTCAGGGCGTGCCCCTGCGCTACACGCGGCCGGAGACAGTGGAGCGGATCGCCCGGATGCTGGAGGCCGTGCGGTTCGACTCCCTTCGCGAGCACTTCACCTTCAAGAGCCTGAGCGACGCAGCCGTCTACAAGTGCCCGCTCGAGGAGGGCATCGAAGAGGCCTGGCAGTGGCTCAGCGAGCGCTTCGACCGCTTCCGCGCCTTCTACGTCACAGCCGCGAAACACGGAGACGGCGTCCTCGTCTGCGTGGACTGACTGACTCCAGCTCAGGACCCGTTTTTCCCGCCTCCTGAGACAGGTCCGGGTGTCTTGAGACACCATATTTGTGTTCATGTTTCATGAAAGGAATCCAGACACCGCGTGCCATGGTCGCGGGCCCTTTTCCCGGGAGCCCACATGCGTACCTCTTCTTGGATGTCCTTGGCCGTCATTCCCCTGCTGTTGTGTCTCGCGTGCAGTCCCGAGAGCGAGTTACCCGGGGAGGACCTCGTGTCCGCCCAGTCGTCCGAGCTCGTCGTGTCCGGTGGTTCGATGCTGTCCGCGCGCTACCAGCACACCGCCACGCTGCTCGCCAACGGCAAGGTGCTGGTCGCGGGCGGAGGGACGCCGTCTGGCTCGTACGCCACCACGGAGCTGTATGACCCGGCGACGGCCACCTCCGTCAGCGGTCCATCGATGATCACCGCGCGCCGCTATCACACCGCCACGCGGTTGCAGGACGGCACCGTGCTGGTCGTGGGCGGCATCAACTCGAGCGTGCTCTCGTCCGCCGAGCGCTACGACCCCGTCACGAACACCTGGAGCGCCGCCGCTCCCCTGCCCCGCATCAGCTACGACCACAGCGCCACGCTGCTCGCGGACGGGCGCGTCCTGGTGGTGGGCGGCGTGAGCTACGTCACCTCCACGTATGTCTATACGCCGTCCACGAACACCTGGGCGGCCACGGGCTCGCTCAACGCCGGGATGATGGGCCAGGCCGCGGTGCGGCTCGCGGACGGTCGCGTGCTCGTGGCGGGCGGTGGAAACTTCACGACGTCCTCCAGCAACCACGCGGAGATCTGGGACCCCACCACGGGGACGTGGACCACCGTCGCGTCGATGAACACGGGCCGCAATGGCCACACCCTGCAGCTGCTCTCCAGCGGCAAGGCGCTGGTGACCGGCTACTCCACGGCGGCGGAGTTGTATGACCCGGCCACCAACACCTGGACGAACACCGGCGCCACGGCCGTCCAGCACTTCTCCGCGCCTTCGGTGACGCGGCCGGATGGCACCATCCTGATGGCCGGTGGCTCCTACAACACGATGCAGGTGGAGCTGTTCTCTCCCACCACCAGCACCTGGAGCACGGTGGGAACGCTGACGCAGTCCCGCGTGGCCCACCCCACGGTCGCGCTGCCGAACGGCCGCGTCCTGTTCCTCGGAGGGACGACCTACAACGCCCAGGGCAACATGCAGGCGCTGGCGAGCATTGAGGTCTTCGACACCTCCGCCACCTGCACCCCGACGACGTGCGCGGCCCAGGGCAAGACCTGCGGAACCCTCTCCGACGGCTGTGGTGGCACCCTCACCTGCGGCACCTGTGGCGCCGGACAGGTCTGCTCCAGCAACAACGTCTGCACCGCCGCTGCCTGCACCCACAACGTCTGTACGGCGGGCTCGTCGCTGAACAAGGACTGCAACTCCTGCACGTATTCGGTGTGCAACCGCGACCCGTACTGCTGCACCACGGCCTGGGACAGCATCTGCGTCAGCGAGGCCAACTCCTGGTGTGTCATCGCGCAGCCGGGCTGCGTCGTGAGTCAGTAGCAGTCACTTCCGGGTTGGCCTTCGCCACGTGGAGGCCAACCCGGGTTTCCCGACAGGGAAGCGGCTACGCTGCGCCGCGCATGAAGTACACGTTCGTCTTCACCACCGCGGCGACGCTCCTCACCTTCCTGGCGCAGCGGCTCCAGGGCTTCGGCTGGTTGCTGCTGTGGCCCGCGATGAGCTTCGCGGTCGTGGCGCTCGCCTACGCCGGAGCGGGCGCGGCGGCCTTCGGGAAGCAGCCGGATGGGCGCATGCGGCCATGGGCCGTGTTCGCGCTCCTGCCCTACCTGCTGCTCACGTGGGGCACCTGGCATCTGGCGCGGCGCTTCTCGCGGGAGCGCGCCTTTGACGAAGTGGTGCCGGGGGTCCTGGTGGGACGCCGGCTGCTTCCCGGCGAGCTGCCTGCGGGTGTCACGGCCGTACTGGACCTGACCTCCGAGTTCATCGAGCCGGAAGGCATCCGCGCCGCGGGCCGGTATGTGTCCCTGCCCATCCTGGACGCGTTGACGTTGCCCGTGGAGCACGTGGTCCCGGTCCTTCGTGAGCTGGCCGCCCTCCCCGGGTCTATCTACGTTCACTGCGCGCAGGGACATGGGCGCACCGGGATGATCGCCGCGGCGCTCCTCGTGGCGCGAGGGGATGCTCCGGACGCGAAGGCCGCACTCGCTCGGGTGCGTCAGGCGCGGCCCGGGGTGCGGCTCTCCGCCTTGCAGGAGCGTGCGCTCGACACATTGTCGGCGGCGCTCCGCTCCGCAGGCGTCTGAACCGCGAGGCCTGGACACGACAGGCCCCGCGGGTGATCAGGACCGCTCAGCTCTCGACGGCCGGCCCCTGCTCCGTCTCCGGATGGGCGGCGTCGCAGACCGGCGCGGCGTCCTGGGACTGCTCCGTGGAGACGGCAACGGTCTGCGCGGAAGGCGCGGACGCGGAGCACCATCCCGCCGCCTCACAGCTGGTGCGGTAGGTCCCCTCGTAACAAGTGTCGAGGCAGTATTCGAAGCAGACCTCATCGCACTGCGGCGGATAGGCAAACGCGGCGGCGGGGGCCACGGTGAGGACGGCGGACACGGCCATCAGGGACTTCCTCAGCGCGTTCATCGGCATTCCTGTTGTGAGGGAAATGTGCCCGCGCGAAAGGCAGGCACGCCCGTCAGCAGATGCCAGCCACGGAAGCCCCTGACAGACATCCACGCCAGCGCTGTCTCTGACTGAACATCCACGTCATCCCCAAGGGCGTGCCTGGAAGAGTCAATCGTGGCAAGCCCCGATTCGGCGCCTCCATTTTCAAGCTGCGTTTAACAGCCTGTTGGTCTCCCCGGGTCTAGTTCCGAGCGGCGCCGGGCCGTATCTCTCCGCACGACGAAAGCACACGGGAGAGAACACGATGCAGAAGCGCAGACTCGGAAACAGCAACCTGGAGGTCTCGACCATCGGGCTCGGTTGCATGGGCATGAGCCATGGCTACGGCCCGCCCGCGGACAAGACGGAGATGATGGCCCTCATCCGGTCGGCCGTGGACCAGGGCGTCACCTTCTTCGACACCGCCGAGGTCTACGGCCCCTGGACGAACGAGGCGCTCGTCGGTGAAGCGCTCGCTCCGGTTCGCGGGCAGGTGGTCATCGCCACGAAGTTCGGCTTCAAGCTGAGCGCCGACGGCAAGCAGGAGGGCCTCGACAGCCGGCCCGAACACATCAAGCAGGTCGCCGAGGCCTCCCTCAAGCGGCTCAAGACCGACGTGATCGACCTGTTCTACCAGCACCGCGTGGACCCGGACGTGCCCATCGAGGACGTCGCGGGAGCGGTGAAGGAGCTCATCCAGGCAGGCAAGGTCCGGCACTTCGGCCTGTCCGAAGCGGGCGCGAAGACGATCCGCCGCGCGCACGCGGTCCAGCCCGTCACCGCCCTGCAGAGCGAATACTCCCTGTGGTGGCGTGAACCGGAGAAGGAGATCCTCCCGACCCTCGAAGAGCTGGGCATCGGGTTCGTTCCGTTCAGCCCCCTGGGAAAGGGCTTCCTGACGGGCAAGCTGCCCGACGCCTCCCAGCTCGACAAGAACGACTTCCGCAACATCCTCCCGCGCTTCACGCCGGAGGCGCGCACGGCGAATCAGGTCTTCGTCGAGCTGCTGGGCAGCGTCGCGGCCCGGAAGAAGGTGACGCCGGCGCAGCTCGCGCTCGCCTGGGTGCTGGCACGCAAGCCGTGGATGGTCCCCATCCCGGGAACCACGAAGCCGCACCGGCTGGAGGAGAACCTGGGCGCGGCCCGGGTAGAGCTGACGGCGGACGAGGTCCGCGACCTCACGGATGCCGCCGCGAAGCTCACGGCGCAGGGCGCCCGCTACCCCGAGGCCTTGGAGAAGCTGACCGGCCGCTGATTTGCTTTCACAAGGCCTTCAGCGCCAGCTCGCGCGCCGCCTCGACGAAGAGTCGCAGCGGCGCGGAGCGCTGCGCACGGCTGGGATAGTAGAGGAAGAAGCCGGGCACGGTGGGCGCGTAGGCCTCCAGCACCCGCACTAGCTTCCCGGTGCGCAGCCGCTCCTCCACGGCCGGCTCGAAGGCGTACGCCAGCCCCACGCCGTGCTCCGCCAGGGTCGCGGGCAGATGTATGTCATTGGTGACGACGCCGCCGCGCACCGGCACCCGCCAGTTCTTGCGTCCGCGCTCCAACTCCCACGGGTAGAGCGTTCCGGTCGTCTGCGAACGGAAGGTGATGCACTCGTGCTTCAGCAGGTCCTCGGGGCGCTGGGGCGTACCGTGGCGCGCTAGGTAGCCGGGCGCCCCCACCACCACGAAGCGGAAGGCCTCCGTGAGGCGCACCTGCACCATGTCGCGCTGGATGGCTTCGCTCAGCCGCACGCCCGCGTCGTAGCCCTCCTCGACGATGTCCACGAGGCGGTCCTCGATGACGACCTCCACCTCCACGCGCGGGTGCCGTGCACGGAAGGTGGGGACCACCGGGGTGATGACGTAGGGCACCGCCGCCGTCAACACCGTCAGCCGGACCCGGCCCACGGCCTCTCCCGGTTGCGCGGACACCTCGCGGAGCGTGGCCAGCGTCTGCCCCACCGCCGGGCCTGCTCCCTCCACGAGCCGCCGGCCTACGTCCGTCAGCGCCACGCTGCGCGTGGTCCGCGTGAGCAGCACCACCCGCAGCTGCTCCTCCAGCTGCCGCACCGCCTGGCTCACCGCGGCCGTGGAGACGCCCAGCTCGCGCGCCGCGCCGCTGAAGCTGCGAAGCCGGGCCACGGCGAGGAAGACCTGTAGCTGCGTGAAGGGCGCCGTATTCATTCGCGAGGACCGTACCCGAAGGCACTGTTAAGCACCCGTTAAGAGCCTATTGGCTCCTCGCGCGTAGTCATCCACGGGGCTGGCGCGTATCTCTCTTCCCACGTGAACGGGGCTCACCGGCCCCACTGCTCCTGGAAAGAAGACACATGCCTACCGCCAACGCCTACGCTGCCACCTCCGCGAAGTCACCGCTCGGTCCCCTGGCCATCCAGCGCCGGGAGCTGGGCCCGCGCGACGTGCTCATCGAGATCAAGTACTGCGGCATCTGCCACTCCGACATCCACACCGTCCGCGGCGAATGGGGCGAGACGACCTACCCCATCGTTCCCGGCCATGAGATCGCCGGCATCGTCACCGGCGTCGGCGCCCAGGTGAAGAAGCACGCCGTCGGCGACCGCGTCGGCGTGGGCTGCATGGTGGACTCCTGCGGCGACTGCGCGTCCTGCCGCAAGGGCGAGGAGCAGCACTGCCTCAAGGGGATGGTCGGGACGTACGGCGCCACCGGGCGGGACGGCCAGCTCACGCAGGGCGGCTACTCCACCCACATCGTCGTGACCGAGGACTTCGTCCTCAAGATTCCGGAAGGCATCTCGCTCGACGCCGCCGCGCCGCTCCTGTGCGCGGGCATCACGACGTACTCACCGCTGCGCCGCTGGGGCGCGGGCCCCGGCAAGAAGGTGGCCATCGTGGGCCTGGGCGGCCTGGGCCACATGGGCGTGAAGTTCGCTCGCGCGATGGGCGCGGAGGTGACCGTCCTGTCGCAGTCGCTGAGCAAGAAGGAGGACGGCCTGCGGCTGGGCGCTCACCACTACTTCGCCACGAAGGACCCGGAGACGTTCAAGAAGCTCGCGGGCACCTTCGACCTCATCGTGAACACGGTGAGCGCGAAGATCGACGTGGACGCCTACCTGTCCCTGCTGGCCCTGGACGGCGCCCTGGTCAACGTGGGCGCCCCCGCGGAGCCGCTCTCCCTCAACGTGTTCTCGCTGATCATGCCCCGCCGGGTGTTCACCGGGTCGCTCATCGGCGGCATCCCGCAGACGCAGGAGATGTTGGACTTCTGCGCGAAGCACCACATCGGCGCGGACATCGAGGTCATCCCCGCCAGCAAGATCAACGACGCCTACGAGCGGGTGCTCGCCTCCGACGTCCGGTACCGCTTCGTCATCGACACGTCGACACTGAAGTAGCCCTTCGGCAAAGGCCCCACGTCATGCCGCGCTCCCGTCGGTTCGTCCTGGGGCCCACGCCGCCCTGGGCTCGCTCCCGGCCCTGGGGCAGGTGAAGGGAAAGAAGAAGGCCATGCGAATCGGCGTCATCGGCGCGGGATCGCTGGGCGGCACCACGGGCCAGATCTGGGTCCGGGATGGGCAAGGCCTGGGCACCTCTGCCCACGAGCGCGGGCACCAAGGGCCCACGCCTCAATGCCTGGGCGCGCATGCGTCTCAACCGGCACCTGGGCCTGTCGCAGTGCTACTATTTCGCAGAGGCCTCGCGGACGGCAAGGTGGCCTTCTACGTTGCTCATGCTTGGCGCGAGTTCTCGCTGGCATCGATGGTGCGCGCAGCGGGCTGACGGTGGGCCGTGGAGAAGGACTCCGAATCCGCCAAGAACGAGGTGGACCTCGCCGACTATGAGGTGCGCACCTGGACGGCCTTGCATCGGCACATGACGTTGTGCTTGGTGGGCCGCGTCTTTCCCGCCGCCGCGCGTGCCGTGGCCAATCTGCAACGCCGGGACGGCCTGCCCCCAAAGCGCTCGGCCTGCCGAGGCGCAGAAACCCCATGCGCGCGCTTCTCGCCCGGCGCGGCCTTAACTGGCGGCCTTCGTCCGCCGCTCCTCCAGGAAGTGCGAGCGCTTCAGGTAGCGCATCTGCGGCGCGTGGCGGCTCCGATTGCACATGCCGTGGCGAGGAGTCGCTGGCGACGCCACCATCAAGCCGTGGCTATGCAGTGCCACGACCGGGCCCGAAAGGCGCGGTTCAAACCGCAACTGCAGGACCAAGTGATCTCCCTTATTTAGAGAGATCACCACTCCACCGCTCAGTCTTGCCCTCTCAGCACAGCTACGCCCGCTACTTCACTGGATGGTGCAGCAACGCGCCTGTGCAGTCACCAAACCAGAGCTTGCAGCCGATAGATAGCAACCATACGCGTACTCTTGCAGCGTTGACTGTATTAGACCAGTACTCCCTGTCTTCTGACGGCATGCCCCACCCATAGCAATCGCGCCCCCCGTACAGCGCGCAAGACTCCACTCTGCAGCTAAGGGCGGGCCCTCAACAATTGTGCACTGGACGATTGAGTTGGAACCAGTCGGTCCAATGGGGCCTTGAGGACCAATCGGTCCAATGGGGCCTTGGGGACCAACGGCGCCCGTGAGGCCAGTGTCGCCCTTGAGGCCCTTGTCGCCCGTCAGGCCCTTATCGCCCGTCAGGCCCTTGTCGCCCTTCTCTCCCCTGGCACCCGTCAATCCAGTTTCGCCCTGGGGCCCCTGCGCCCCTGTCGAGCCGGTATCGCCCTTCTCGCCCTGGGGGCCCGTCAAGCCAGTGTCGCCCTTGTCGCCCTTCGGCCCCTGGGGGCCCACCGTGATGTCCATGACCCCATTCTGTTCCGGAGCTAGCCCTGTTGAGACGCTGAGCAGGTAGGTCCCGGGCGTCAGCAGGAGGTTGTAGGGAACGGTGATGATGATCGCCGTATCTCCGTAGGCCTGGATTTTGTTGGGCTGGACGGCGATGCCTCCGAACTCAATCGTCCCCTTCACGTACCCGAAGTTCTCGCCGTAAATGTAAAGCGTGTTTGGCAGCTCAGCTTCCGTCGAAGTGATGAGCAATTGGCCAGCTGCATGGGCTGAAGTTGTTGAGCCCAGGAGCGCCATCACACCCAGCACGTACGTCCAGCCACGAATCCGTTCCACGACCGTCATTTCGGCTCCTCTAAAGGCAGAAAGAGCCGCAAGTTGAACTCCATAATTAATCTGAAGTCCATGCCTTATACGTAAATCGAGATCGTCATGAATTACCCGCCTGAGTCATCTCTGTCCTGCCGCCGTCCGCTGCCGCGCGCTCAGGACTTCACGACGCCGTCGAAGACGCCGTAGCCGCCGGGGATGAAGAAGTCCTTCCCCGGCTCCAGGCCGAAGGCGCTCATCACCGTCGCCGCGATGTCCTGCGAACGTGGCGCGCGCGACACGTGGCTCCCGTCCTCCTCCACCAGCGACACCGGCGCGCCCATGGGCGATCCGTTCATCGTCTCGTCGTAGCCGCCGAGCATCTGGTTGCCCTGGATGCCTCCGCCCACGAGCAGCGCGCAGGTCGCCGGGTGGTGGTCGCTCCCCTGCTTCGGGAACGTCCGCCCGAAGTCGCTGTAGACGTACACGAGCGTCTCATCCAGCAACGACCGGGACGGGTCTGACTTGCTGGGGGTAAGGCTCATCTCGATGCACAGCCGCCCCACCATCTCCAGCGCGATGCGCAGGTGGTTGGTGTGCATCTGCACGCCGTTCGCGCTGTGGGTGTCGAACGAGTTGTTGGAGAAGCTGGTGGCCCGCAGGTTCACCGACGTCACCAGGTCGGACTTCAACAGCCGCAAGGCGAGGTCATAGGACCCCATCGACGGACCCGTGCCGCAGGCGTCCGCGTAGCCGATGCACGCCGTCCAATCCACCGGGTAGCTCGGGTCCGCCTTGAGCTTCTCCCACGCCAGGGTGTTGCCCAGCACGGAGAGGATGTCGCGGCGGATCGTCCGGCTCGCGCCCTTGTAGGTGTCATAGAGCTGCTCGAACATCGCGTCCGTGCCGCTCGTGGACACGCCCCGCTCCGCGCGCAGCGCCTTCATGAGCGCCGCATCCACAGGCGTGACAGGCACCGTCCCCGGAAGCGCCGAGCCGTCAAAGGCCATGTCCGGCACGTCGCTGCGGGCGCGCAGCCCCTTCCAGGCGCTGTCGCGCTTGTCGGACAGCGTCGGCTCCACCGACACCGCGGAGCGCAGCACCGTCGGGTTCGCCAATGCGGGCAGTCCCAACGCGCTCGGGAGTTGACCGCCCAGGCTGACGTTGGGGATGGGCCGGTCCGGGAAGCGCTGGGCCATGGCGTTCGCGATGACGGCTTGCACCGCCGGGGCTCGGAAGCTCGCGCCCGCCACGCCGCACATGCTGGCGACAATGCCGCTCGTGTGCGCGGCCGTGTTCTGATCCGCGCCCACGAGCAGCGCGGCCTTCTCATAGAGCTTGTACGTGGGGTCCGCCCACGCATAGCCCCACGGCCGGTAGATCTGCTGGTTGTTCACGACAGGGTTCGTGCCCCGCGCGTCGGCGGGGTTCGCCCAGTTCCAGTAGATGGGCCCGCGCAGCCTGCGCACCGGCCCGGGCGCATCCAGGTCCACCGGCGAACGGTCGAAGTTCTCCACCTGCTCCGGCAGGTAGCCCACGGGAATGACGCCGCCCTGCGCGGGGGGAATGAACTTGTTGATGCCGGCGCGGGTCAGCGGGGAGAAGAAGCTCTCCCAGTGCAGACCTCCGTCCAGCCAGATGCCCAGCAGCTTGGTGGGGCGTCCCGGCACTGGCGCGGCCGAGGCCGTGGACAGCCCGAAGCGCGCCATGAGTCCCAGTTGCGTGGCCCCGAGGGCCAGCTCGAACAGCTTGCGGCGAGAGAGCTTCATGGGGTGCCCCTTCAGTAGAAGATCCAGTGCGGGTGACGGATGAAGTACGAGCACACGCCCACCCAGGCGGGCTCGGTGTCCGTCGGTGTCGACAGCGGCACGAAGACATCCGCGTAGAGCGCGTCCACCTGCGCGTCGGAGAAGCGCTCGCCCAGGAAGTGCAGGGACCAGCGGCGCAGCGTGGCCTTCACCTCCACGGGGTCCGCGGTGCGCTGCGTGCCCGCGGGGAAGAGCGCCACGTTGCCCGTCTTGGCCAACGCCAGACGGCACCACCGCTGGGACACCTGCGTCAGCGTGAGCGCGAACGTGGGGGATGCGCTCCGGTCCGGCGAGGTCTGGTTCATCACCGAGCCTCCGCCCAGCCCATGGAAGCGCTCGGCGGGGGGCTGCTGCCGCGGAGCCGGCACGGCGTCCGGCGGCTGCAACGGGTAGAGGTCGTCACTGCGCTGCTCCGCCATCGGGATGCCGAACTCCGTCGCGGAGGTGAAGAAGTCGTCGTGGCCGAGCCCCAGCTGCTGGTACAGCGCCCGCTGCACCTGGGTCGCGTTCATGCGGGTGATGCGCGACGCATCGGGGTCGGGGCGCTCATCGCGCTGCTGCGCACCGAGCCCCTGCACCCACGCGCGGACCTCCGCCACGGTCAGCGTCGCCGTGCCCTCCGAGACGAGCTGGGCGTAGGACTTCTCCCCAATGGGCATCTGCTTGAAGGCGGCATTGCCCCGGCCTTCCAGCAGGCGGATCAGCTCGCTGTCATCCGGGCTGCCCGCCTTCACGAGCCGGGCGTCGGAGACCAGGAGGCTCTGGAACGCGTCCGTGGAAGCGAAGTACCCGCGCGCGCCCTGCGCGTGGCAGCCCTCACAGTGCGGCTTGAGGCCCTGCATGATGCGCACGGTTTCGGAGCTGGCCGGGGTGCCGCAGGCGCTCTGGGCCTGGGTGGTGGGATTGGACGCGGTGCCGTCCTTGCCGCACGCGAGCGCCACGGGAAGCACGAGCAGGAGGAGTGCGAAGCGGTTCATGTCAGCGCCCCCGCTGGAAGAGGTTGGACTGCGTGAGGGATTTGACGAACGGGCGGACCTTGCGGCCTTGCGCGACGAAGCGCGCCACCTGCGCGTCCAGGTAGCCCGCCTCCCGTGCCGGGTCGATGTCCCGCCCCAGCACCTGCGCATGGAGGTGCCGCACCACGCAGCGATCGAACGCCCCCGCCGCGACAATGAGCTTGGCGAAGCCGAGCGGGCCCACCGTCCCGTCCCCCACCTGCCCCAGCAGCGTCTGCTCCGGAGGGAGGAAGTCGAGGAAGACGGCCTCGGGGTTCACCTGCTCCTGGGCCTCGGTGATGGGCGTGAGCAGCGTGTCGGCCGTGTACCACCGGTTCCAGTGGCTGAACGGATCCCCGCCGTAGGGGTACACGCCCCGGCGCCACTGGATGGGCCAATGCCATGCTGCCCCCACGCCCGGCATCAGGTACTTCGCGCCATAGCCCTCTGACGCCGAGCCCTGCTTCGCGAAGCGCTTGAAGTGGATGGCTGCGGGGTCGAGCCGGCGGTGGCAGTGCTGGCAGGGCCCTTCCGTGCCCGGATCGCGGCGGTACTCGTTGAACTTCTGCCCCAGGGGCGGCGAGAGGACCTCGCACGCCAGCGTCTCCAGGGCCCGCGCACCGCGCACGCGCTCACGCGGATAGCCCGCGAGGAACCCCATGCTGGTGAGCATGCCCGCGGCCGGAATGCCCCGCGAGGGATCCACCTGGATGCGCGGGTCGTAGCGGTAGTCGCGCTCGGCGAGGAGGAAGGGATTGCGCGCGGGGACCTGATACTCGCGCCAGGCGAGCGGATCCCCCGGCGCGTGCTCCGGATCCACCGGCGCCCCCAGGAAGCGCGACGGCCGCCACCAGGAGTCGTCGTCGAGCAGCCCGGTCGCGCCGCCCTCCAGGCCCTGCATCACGTACGCGGCCTGGAGCCGGGTGGGCGCGACGGAGTACGTGCCGAGGATGAGGTCCGTCACCGGCCGGTCGTGCCACGCGAGGTGGGCGAAGAGGCGCGCGGGCTCCTCGGACACGAGCCGCCGCTGGCCCTGCTCGGCGTAGTGCAGGTAGTCCTCCCAGCCGGCGTACTGCTGGAAGTCGGCGTGGCAGCGCACGGCGTTGGGGCCGCAGCCGCAGGTGCCCACCGGACCGGCGGTGGCGCAGGTGAGGGGCACGGGGGTGCCGTTGACGGATCCGGTGCCCGTGGCGGAGGTGTTGGCCGCGGCCCCCACCAGCGTCACCGTGGTGCCCGGCGCCCACCACGGCTCCACGGTGAGCTCCTCCACGGGTGTGCCATCCGCCTTCACCCCGTTGCAGGCGGTGTCTTCGCCCCGGAAGTACTTCCAGGCACCGGCCTTCGCGGTGCCCGCGGGGCAGCGCTGGATGGACCGCTGCTGTTGCACGCCGTACTCCGGCGCGTCGGCGGTGCGCGGTACGAGCGGGATGTTGAACCAGTCGCGCGCCTGCTCGAACATCGTCCGGTAGAACGCGGGCTGCCCGAGCGTCGTGTCGACGAAGTGATCCACGAAGGCCCGCTGCGCGGCGTCGTCTCCCGCGGCTTCGAGCGCGGTGAACTCCTCGTCCGTCGGGGGCGTCCCGCGCAGCGCGAGCGAGGCCCGCCGCAGCAGCCGGCTGGGGGCGAGCATGTCGTTCTTCTCGCCCGCGTCGGGGTCACCGGAAGGCGTGGGCTCCTCACACCCTGCGTCCGTCGAGCCTGACGGATCCACGTCATGCTCAGCCGGCCCGCCCACAACGCCGGTGCAGGCTGTCAACACGAGGAGAATCAGGGCCCACCCGACGGAGCGTCGCCAGGTGCCAGGAGCCATCGCGTCGCGCGAAATCATGCGCCGCCGCAAAGGCAATGCTTGTGCCAGATACCCGACAGCGGAGAGGGCCTCGCTCCTTCGGGAAGAGCGCACGCCGCCGCGGTCACAGTCAGGGATGGGTGACGGCTCCCCCCCACACAGTGAGGGCCGCTCCCCTCATCCGGGCGTGGCGCTCCACGTCACCCTTGGGCGCCTCATGCTGTCGCACTCCGGGCTGCGCGCTGACACCCCTGGGCGGGAAGCCCGTAGCGGCACCGTGAATAGCCTCTCCGCCGGTGGCCGGACGTCTCCGGCCCGGGGAGGCAGCATGAAGCAGACGCGTGGATTCGCCGTGGCCATGGTTGTGACCACCATCCTCACGGGAGCGCCGGACGTCCAGGCCCGTGACACGACTCCTTCCGATGGGGACGCCGAGGTGACGTTCACCCCCACCGGCCACGGCGTCCGGTGCGGTGACACCCTCACCACGAACACGCTCCTCACGCATGACCTCCAGTGCCCCAGCTCGGCGCCCTTCGCGCTTCAGGTCGATGGCGACGGCATCGTCCTGGACCTGGGCGGCCACACCATCCGCCGCACCGGCCCGGAGAACTACGAGTCACAAGGCGTCGTGATCGCGAATGGCCGGATGGTGCGAAACGGCACCGTCCAGGGATTCGGCAAGGGCATCACCACCACCTACAACGCGGAGCATCTGAACGTGCGGCTGCATCAGCTCGCGATCCTCGACAACGAGGAAGGCGTCCACAACCTGGCGCTTGGTGCGAATTTCCTCGTCACGAACTCACGCCTGAGCGGGAACGGCACCGGACTGAGCGGCGAATTCGATGCGTCCACCGGGAGCTTCGACGTGAGGTCGTCGGTGTTCTCCAACAATGGGACCGCGATGTTCGCGGACGCGCATGGCATCGACGTGCTCGACTCCACGTTCACGTCCAACGGGAGAGCCTTCTTCTGCTGGGATGGGCTCATCCGTTTCAGGTCCAGCACGATCGCGTGGAATGACACCGTGGGCACGATCCCCAACGACGGAGACGGCTACCGCATCTGCTCCGAGATCCGCTTCGAGAACACGCTCATCGCGAACAACGCCGCGTTCGCGCAAACCACGATCCCGGTGTGGCAGCCGCACAAGCTGTCGATGATCGATTCGCTGGTCGTCCACAACGGCACCGGGCTTCAGGCCTACACCCTGACCGTCTACATCGACGGCAACATCTTCCATGACAACGCGAGCGGCCTGACACTGTCCGATCGCGAAGGGTTCTCCACCGTCCCGCTCACGGGCATCGTCCGCGGCAACCAGTTCCTGGCCAACGACGGGGATGGACTCCGGGTGCAGCCGCCCAGCACCCCCACGGTGATCGACAACCTGGCCCTGAACAACACGGGCTTCGGCATCTACGCGCCCACCGCCTTTGACGGCGGCGGAAACGTCGCGCGCAACAACACCGCGGGCAACTGCGTGGGCATCGTCTGTTCGCCCTTCTGATCCCCCCCGTGTCACCGTCCAGGCGGAGGGCTGCCACCCCTGGACGGGATGATGCGGGGAGCGCTTCCTCTAGGCTCTGCGCTGCTGACCGGACGTCTCCGGTCCAGGGGGAGGCAGCATGAAGCAGACACGCGGATTCGCCATGGTGATGGCCGTGGGCACCTTGCTCACGGGAGCGCCCGACGTCCTGGCCCGTGACACGGCTCCATCCGATGTGGCACCCAAGGTGAGCTTGAAGTCCGGTCACGCCGTCCGGTGCGGTGACACCCTCACCGAAAGCACGATCCTCACGCATGACCTCAACTGTCCGGGTTCGGCGCCCTATGCACTCCAGCTCGATGGCGCGGACGTCCTCCTGGACCTGGGCGGATACACCATCCGCCGCACCGGCCCGGAGGTCCCGGGCACATTCGGCATCGTGGTCACCCACGCCAGGATGATCCGCAATGGCACCGTGCAGGGCTTTGGGTACGGCATCGACGTCAGCTTCAGCTCAACCACGGCGAACCTGCGACTGCACGAACTCTCGCTCCTCGACAATGGTTACGGCGTCTACAGCGAGTCCCAGACGAACTTCCTCATCACCCACTGTCGTCTGAGCGGGAATGGCCGGGGACTGGGCAGCACATTCGATGCGTCCACGGGAGTGTTCGACGTGCGCTCATCGATCTTCACCCACAACGGGATCGCGATGGTGGCGGACTACCATCACATCGACTTGTTCGACTCCACCTTCACGTCCAATGGGTTGGTCAGCGACTGCTTCGGTGGTTCCCTCCGCTTCAGGGCAAGCACGATCGCGTGGAACGACGCAGTGGGGAGGATGCTGGTCGACCAGGGCCCCCACACCTGCGGAGAGATGCGGTTCGAGAACTCGCTCATCGCGAACAACGCCGCGTTCGCGCCCGCCGACCGGCCGGTCTGGGTCACGAACAGGCTCGCGATGATCAACACGATGGCTGTCAGCAATGGCCTGGGTCTCCAGGCCTCCGCCCTGACGGTCTACGTGGATGGCAACACCTTCCACGACAACGGCGGCGGGCTGACCCTGTCCGACCTCCCGGCGCCGGTCCCCGTCCCGCTCACGGGCATCGTCCGCGGCAACCAGTTCCTGGCCAACGACGGGGATGGACTCCGGGTGCAGCCGCCCAGCACCCCCACGGTGATCGACAACCTGGCCCTGAACAACACGGGCTTCGGCATCTACGCACCGACGGCTTTCGACGGCGGCGGAAACGTCGCGCGCAACAACACCGCGGGCAACTGCGTGGGCATCGTCTGCGCCATGGACTGACGTCCCAGCCAGCGGCGGAGCGCTTCGGCTGCCCTGGCTGAAACAATCCACCTCCAGATACCTGCACACACCCGGGTCGCCTTGAGGCGCACCCGGGGCATTTCACTAGCGTGGCCTCCGTCCATTCCACCCTGGAGGTCGCGACATGGAAGAGGAACGCGGAAGGGCCTGGGTGCCCTGGCTGGTGACGGCGCTGGTGGCGGTGCTCGCGGGTCTGGTGCTCTATCTGTCGCATCGCAGCACGACCCGCGCGGACGCGGAGGCCGCGGCGGCCACTGCCCGGGCCAGCGAAGCGGAGGCCGCGAAGGAGCAGCTGGCGGCGAAGCTGGCCGCGCTGGAGGCGGAGCACGCGAAGCTGACCACGGAGAAGGATCAGCTCAACACGGAGAAGGAACAGCTCAGTCAGACGGTGCAGGAGCAGGAGGCGGAGCTCACCCGCCTCAAGGCCACCTACGAGGACCTCCAGGACAAGCTGAAGAAGGAGATCGCCGAGGGCGCCATCCGCCTGTCTCAGGACGGCGGCCGCCTCCAGGTGGACCTGGTCGACAAGGTCCTCTTCGATTCAGGCGACGCCAGCATCAGCACGCGCGGCCAGGAGGTCCTCACCCGCCTGGGCGGCGTGCTGTCCAAGGTGGAGGACAAGCTCATCCAGGTGTCGGGCCACACGGACGACTCGCCGCCCACGCAGAAGCTCCAGGCCACCTTCCCCACCAACTGGGAGCTGTCCGTCGCGCGCGCCGTCAACGTGGTGCGCTTCCTCCAGGAGAAGGGCGGCGTGCCCGCGAAGCGCATGCTCGCGGCCGGCTACGGCGACACGCGGCCCCTGGGAGCCAATGCCTCGCCGCAGGGCCGTGCGCGCAACCGCCGCATCGAGCTGCTGTTGATCCCGGAGCTGGCCGCGAAGCGGAACCCCGCCATCGCGAAGGCTGCCCCCGCGAAGGCGACCCCTGTGAAGGGGGCTCCCGCGAAGGCCGCCGCCGTGAAGCCCGCCGTCGGGAAGAAGGCGGGCCGGTAGTCAAACTCAGTCTTGCGTCAGCGTCCGGAACACGGCGGGCAACTCCTGCTCACCCAGCCCCGCGCCGAGGGCTCGCCGGTAGTTCTCCAGCAGCTCCCGCGGGAAGCGGGCGCTGATGCGGGCGTCCGTGCTCAGCCGGACGATGTGCTCGATGGCCGCGACGTGGGTGTTGAGGCTGCACTGCTGGCCGGTGAAGTCGTTGCGCGCGATCATGTCCTGCGCGGCGTCCGCGGTGACGGAGATCAAGCCCAGGAAGGAGTTCTTCTGGGCGAAGAAGGCCTTCGGGTCCAGCCCCTCGGCCTGGCACATCGCCGCGGCGTGGAGGACCGCCAGGGAGCCTCCGTAGTAGGCCTCGAGGATCGCGCAGTCGAGCGTGGCGGCGGAGCCGATCTTCTCGTCGACGTAGACGGAGTTCCTGGCGATGGCCTGGAGGGTCTCCTGGTGCCGGTCGAACACCGCTCGCGACCCGGCGTAGTAGACCGTCGCGTAGTCGGTGGCCACGAACGCGGGATAGGCGAGGATCGCCGCGTCCAGGTAGTCCACGCCGTGCGCCCTCGCCCACTCCAGGCCTCCGCGCGCGTCCGCCGGTGAGCCGCTGGTGAGCTGGACCAGCGTCGTTCCGGACAGCGCCGACGCGACGGCCTGCGAGGCGACGAGCTCCGACCACGCCGCGTAGTTGGACAGCGAGACGACCACGAGCGCCCGCCCGGTGACGGCCTCCACCAGGTTCTCGAACGCGACGGTGCCGCCGCCCACGGCCCTGGCCTTGCCCGGCGTCCGGTTCCACACCGCGACGTCATGCCCCGCCGCCGCGAAGGCTCGCGCCAGCGCGCTGCCCATGAGACCACTGCCAATCACCGCGAGCTTCGTCGAACGGCTGGAAGTCATCGTCACGCTCCTGTTGTGAGGCATCCAGCCTCGGAGCGCGCGCACTCCACGTCAACCCGGACGCTTGTTGAGCGACCCGGAGGACGGGGCCTGTCCTCCCTGCCCGCTCACCGGCCTGGCGTCCTCCTACACTCCAGGTGCGCCCACACCGCGTCATCCCCATCCCTCCCCCCGAGGAGACGCCATGGCCAGGAAGATGAAAGCGGCGCAGGTGCAGAAGGCGGGCGGCACGCTCGAAGTGGTCGAGCGCGAGGTCCCCGAGCCCGGTCCCGGGCAGGTCCGGATCGCGGTGGAGGCGTGTGGCGTCTGCCACAGCGACGCCATCACCAAGGAAGGCTGGATGCCCATCCAGTACCCACGGGTGCCGGGTCACGAAGTCGTGGGCCGCATCGAACAGGTGGGCCCCGGCGTGACGGCCTGGAAGGAAGGACAGCACGTCGGGGTGGGCTGGCACGGAGGCCATTGCGGCCAGTGTGTCGCGTGCCGCAGCGGCGACTTCGTCACCTGTGAGAAGCAGCAGATCTGCGGCATCAGCTATGACGGCGGCTATGCGGAGTACCTGGTCGCGCCCCAGGAGGCGCTGGCCCGGGTGCCGGAGGGGATGAGCTCCGAGGACGCCGCGCCGCTGCTCTGCGCGGGCGTCACCACGTACAACTCCCTGCGCAACATGGGCGCGCGGCCGGGGGACCTGGTCGCGGTGCAAGGCATTGGCGGCCTGGGACACCTGGCCATCCAGTACGCCAGCAAGTTCGGCTACCGCACCGCCGCCATCTCGCGTGGCGCGGACAAGAAGGCCCTGGCGATGGAGCTGGGCGCGCACGAGTACATCGACACGGAGCAGGGCAAACCGGCGGAGGCCCTCCAGAAGCTCGGGGGCGCGCGCGTCATCATGATGACCGCGTCGAGCAGCAGCCTCGCGGGCGAGCTCATCGGAGGCCTGGGACGCAACGGCACCCTGCTGCTGCTGGGCGCGGGCTCGGAGCCCATCCCCGTGAGCAGCATGTCCATGATTGGAAAGCGCACGCGCATCCAGGGCTGGCCCAGCGGCGTGCCCCAGGACTCGCAGGAGGCCATGGCCTTCAGCGCGCTCGCGGGCGTGCGCTCGCGCAACGAGGTGTTCCCCCTGGACCGCGCGGCGGAGGCCTACGAGCGGATGATGAGCAACAAGGCCCGCTTCCGGGTGGTGCTCAAGATGCGCTGACTTGCCGGGGAGTGGCCGGGGTGGGGATGCTTGCGCCATGTCCCCCTCCCGTCCGCTCCTCCGCCTCGCGGCGCTGTCCCTCACGCTGGCCCTCCCGGCTCCCTCCAGGGCCGAGGAGGCCCCGCCGCCCGTGCGTGAGCGCGAAGCCGCGCTGCTCATGGGGAGCGTGCTGGGCGCAACGCCCATGATTGAAGACCTGCGCTCGCTGGTGGACGAAGTGGGCGGGAGGGCCACGGGCTCCGAAGCCAACCAGCGCTCCGTGTCCTGGGCGCTGGAGCGCTTCCGCGCCGCGGGCGTGACGGCGCGCGCGGAGCCCTTCCCCATGCCGGCGCTGTGGCTGGAGCGCGCCGCCACCGCGTCCGTGAAGGGCCTGGACGTGAGCTTCGCCCCGCGAGTGGCCGCGATGCCCTTCTCCACCGCCACGCCCAAGGGAGGCCTCACCGCGCCAATGCGGGACGCGGGCCGGGGCACCGAGGCGGACTTCCAGCGCCTGGGCACGAAGGCGCGCGGCGCGTACCTGCTGGTGGAGACGGACGAACTCAAGGACGTCGACGGGCTCTTCCGCGAGTACGACGAGGCGGCGACCATCGAGTCCCGTGCGTTCGCCGCGGGCGTGGCCGGCGTCGTCTACATGGGCAGCCGGCCCGGCAATCAGCTCTACCGGCACAGCGTCTCCGTGGGCCCCAGGAACACCCGCCCCATGCTGGTGATGGAGCGCGACGGCGCGAAGCGCGCGCTGCGGCTCTTGCGCTCCGGCAAGGCGCTGAACCTCACCGCGGCGTTGGAGCTGCGAACGGGCGGCCCCTACGAGTCACGCAACGTCATTGGCGAGATTCGCGGCACCACCCACCCCGACGAGGTCGTCGTGCTGGGGGCGCACCTGGACAGCTGGGACCTGGGCGGCGGCGCGCTGGACAATGGCGCCAACGTCGCGATGCTGCTCGACCTCGCACGGCAGATGCAGCGCCTGGGCCTGAAGCCCGCGCGCACCCTGCGCTTCGCGCTGTGGAACGGCGAGGAGCAGGGCATGTACGGCTCGGCCGGCTATGCGCGCACGCACGCGGCGGAGCTGGACCGGCACACCCTGGCGCTGTCGGTGGACATCGGCTGCGGGCGCATCACCGGCTTCTATACGAACGGCCGGCCCGCGCTGGTGCCGCTGGTGGACAAGGCCCTGAAGCCGGTGACGGGCCTGGGCCCCTTCACGCAGGTGGACGTGCCGGTGGTGGGCACCGACAACTTCGACTTCATGATGCACGGCGTGGCCAACCTCATCGCCAACCAGGAGCCGGCCACGTACGGGCCCAACTACCACGCGCGCTCGGATGAATTCGAACAGTGCGACGCGCGCACGCTGCGCGCCAACGCGGCCGTGGTGGGCGCGCTCGCGTGGGGCTTCGCGACGATGGAAGAGAAGCTGCCCCGGCAGAGCCGCGCGGAGGTGGAAGCACTCGTGCGCGACACCGACCTGGGCCAGCAGATGAAGTCGTTCAACGTCTGGGAGGAGTGGACCGCGGGCACCCGGGGGCACCCGCTCGAAGGGAAGCCCGTCCAGGCACCGCGATGAAGCGAGCGGCCCTCCAGGCCCCAGGTCTCTTGACTGGGGTCCGTGACCGGCGGCATCAGAGCGCCGCTGGCTGCTCCGGGTGCATCCGGGCCTCCACCTGGCGCTGGATGACCCCCAGCTGGTCGAGCCTGCGCTTCAGCTCCTCACGCAGCTCGAGCTTGTCGGTGCGGACGATCTCGTCCCGCAGCGCATCGGCGCTTTCGGCCAGCACGGCGTGGAGCAGGTGGATCTGCTGCTGGGAGAACTCCAGGACCATGTGACACCTCATCGTCAGGAGAACAGCGAGCGGCACACACCATGAAGTGTAAGCACGCGCTCGCCCACTGCCCCTGACGCGGCCGGCGTTGCCTGGCCGGGTGTCTGGTCTCCTACACCCAGGGTGCGGCGCCCCGAAGCCGGGTGGCCGCACCCCAGGGACGGCTCAGCGCAGCGCGATGAGCGAGGCCACGAGCAGCGACACGACGCTCATGACCTTGATGAGGATGGCCACGCCCGGACCGGACGTGTCCTTGAAGGGGTCGCCCACCATGTCGCCCACGACGGCGGCCTTGTGGACGGCCGAGCCCTTGGCGTGACCCGGCAGCTTGCCCTTCTCAATGAACTTCTTGGCGTTGTCCCACGCGCCACCCGCGTTGGCCATGTAGAGGGCCATGGTGGCGCCGACGACGAGCGAGCCGGCCAGGAGGCCCGCCAGGGCGAGGGGCCCGAGCACCCAGCCCACCAGCGGCGGGGCGACGATGGCGATGAGGCCCGGGAAGATCATCTCGCGCAGCGCGCTCTTGGTGGAGATGTCGACGATCTTCTTCGGGTCCGGCTCGGCCTTGAGCTCCATCAGGCCGGGGATCTCACGGAACTGACGGCCAATCTCCTCCACGATGGCGCCGGCGGCGCGGCCCACCGCGAGCATGGTGGAGGCGCCCACCAGGAACGGGAGGATGGAGCCCAGGAGCAGGCCCACGATGACGTTCGGGTTGGTCAGCTCCAGGCTCATCTCCGCCAGGCCGTTGGCGACGCGAGTGTGGTTGACCTCCAGGTTGAACGCGGAGAACAGCGCGATGACCGTGAGGGTCGCGGAGCCGATGGCGAAGCCCTTGCCGATGGCGGCCGTGGTGTTGCCCACCGCGTCCAGCTCGTCGGTGATGGCGCGCACTTCCGGGCCCAGGCCGGACATCTCGGAGATGCCGCCCGCGTTGTCGGAGATGGGGCCGTACGCGTCCACCGTCATGACGACGGCCGTACCGCCCAGCATGCCCACCGCCGACAGCGCGATGCCGTACAGGCCGAGCGCGCGGTCCGCGATGTAGGCCACCAGGGCGATGGTGGCCATGGAGATGCCCACGCTCTCCATGCCGACGGCGAGGCCGCGGATGAGGTTGGTGCCCGCACCCGTGATGGAGGACTCCGCGATGCGCTGCACCGGCGTGGACGACGTGTAGTAGTCCGTGACGAGACCGATGATGGCGCCGCCGAAGGCGCCCGCCGCCAGCGCGATGGTGATGTTCTGGGACAGGCCGAACACGTTCATCAGCACGAACGACAGGCCCACCAGGATGACGGGGGGCATGATGAGCGCGCTGCGCAGCACCTGCGCGGGGTTCATGTGCTTGAGCGCGCGGGCGATGAAGATGCTCAGCAGGCTGACCACCAGGCCGATGGCGGACAGCACCAGCGGGAGGATGACGCCGGCCAGCTTCGCGTTGCCGGTCGCGTTCGTGTCCACCACGAGGCGGGAGAGCTCCGTCGCGTTGGCGGTCAGCGCGATGGCCATGGCGGCGACGATGGCGGCCACCATGGACTCGTAGATGTCCGCGCCCATGCCGGCCACGTCGCCCACGTTGTCACCCACGTTGTCGGCGATGACGCCGGGGTTGCGCGGGTCGTCCTCGGGGATGTTCTCGATGACCTTGCCGGCGATGTCGGAGCCCACGTCCGCGGCCTTGGTGTAGATGCCGCCGCCCACGCGCGCGAAGAGCGCGATGGAGCTGGCGCCCACGGCGAACGAGTGGAGGATGGGGGACAGCTCCGGGCTGGAGCGGAACACGTAGTAGACGACGCCCATGCCGATGAGGCCCAGGCCGGCGACGGCGAGGCCCATCACGGCGCCGCCATCCAGGGCGACGAGCAGCGCGTTCGGCTTGGAGCCGGTGCGCGCGGCCTGCGCGGTGCGCACGTTCGCGAACGTCGCGGCCTTCATGCCGATGTAGCCCGCGAGCAGCGACAGGAACGCGCCCGCCACGAAGCTCCCGCTCGCGACCGGGCCCAGCGCCAGGCCGATGATGATGGCGACGACCACGCAGTAGACCGCGAGCACCTTGTACTCGCGGACGAGGAACGCCATCGCGCCTTCGCGGATGTAGCCCGCGATGCGGTTCATCGTCGCGTCACCGTCCGGGAGACTCTTGACGCGGAAGTAGAAGAACGCAGCGAAGAGCAGACCGACGGCGCCGATGACGCTCGGTGCGATCGCCCAGAATTCAGATTCGAGACTCGACAACTCCATCCGTTCCTCCAGAGCAGTCCCGGGGGCCCCTGACCGCTCACCCTGCGGATCGCTCGCGTGCCGCGCGAAATGTGCGGAGGGCCTATACGTGATTTCAGGGCAAGCGGGGAGCCTCCTCGGAGCGGTCGGCCCCACCGGGGTCCTTGACGCAGTAGGAGTTCAAAGGGATCCGGCGGGGCCTGAAGAGGCCATTGAGTGGATTGAAGTGCCCGGATTCACTGGTAATTCAGCGCGGAACAGGGGGAGGTTTCACCGCCACCCCGGGGTTGGAGCGCCACCGCAAGTTCCAGCCACAGCGGCATGCCGGTTCGCGGGAGGGCGTACCCCCGGCACCTGGACATGCCAGCATGACGCCCCAAGGAGATGGAATGCCCGCTTCTCTCTTCCTCGAGCAACTCACGTTCAGCGGCGGCGAGCGCATCCCGCTCGAACCCGACTCCATCGTCGTCATCGTCGGGCCCAACAACGCCGGCAAGAGCGTGGCCCTCCGGGAGCTCCTCGGCCAATCCGGTGCTCATCGGTCCGAGACGAGTTATCAGGTCGTCCACGGAGACGTGGGCCGCATTGGGACAGCCGATGAGTTCCTGGAGCGGCTGGCTCCGTATCGTCTGCCCGAAAGCGGGTACTACCAACTCCAGTCACTGCAAGGCACGAGCTATTCGAAGATCGTCAACAGACTCATGGGCTTCACGCCTGAAAACGCTCATGAGGATTGGCTCCGGAATGCGTGGGGAGGAAAAGGCCTGGGCATTCTCACCAGGCTCTTCTTCGACCTGATGGACCACTCTACCCGCATCACGGCCACCGACCCCGCGGACGTCTTCAACCTTACGAGCGACATCCCATACCACCCCATCCAGAAGATGTGCGTCGATCCGGCCCTGGCGGAGCGGCTCAGCCGCTACTTCCGACGAGCCTTCGGACAAGCGCTCATCGTCAACCGTACCGCGGGCACCAGGATGCCCCTCCACTGTGGCACGGCGCCACTCCTGGATCCCGGCGAAGATCGGGTCTCCCCCAGCTACGCCAGGAAGCTCCAGGCGCTTCCCCTGCTCCAAGCCCAGGGTGACGGAATGCGCAGCTTCGCGGGCTGCCTCCTTGAGGTCACGGCCGCCGACAAGCATGTCGTCATGATTGACGAACCCGAGGCGTTCCTGCACCCGCCCCAGGCGCGCTTCCTCGGGACGCTATTGGCGAAGGAGAAGCCCGCCGGGCGCCAGCTCGTCATCGCGACCCACAGCGGAGATCTGCTCCGGGGCCTGCTGGATGCCAGCCCGGCCTCACTCCAGATCATCCGCCTCACGCGCGAGGGAAACCTCAACCACGCGCGGACACTGGACAAAGACCGGATCCGCACGCTCTGGAATGAGCCCATCCTCCGTTTCTCCAACACCCTGGACAGCCTCTTCCACGAGCAGGTCGTGCTCTGCGAGGCGGACGGAGATTGCCGCTTCTATGCCTCACTCCTGGAAGCGACCCGGTCCGAGGACACGGACGCCCGGATGCCCGACGTCATGTTCACGAGCACGGGAGGCAAACACAAAATCCCGACCATCGCCAAGGCCCTCGCCAGCATCGGCATCCCCACGCGCGCAGTCGTGGACTTCGACATCCTGAACAGCGAATCCCCTCTCAAGGAGGCCGTCGAGGCCCTCGGAGGCAACTGGGACGACTTCCAACCTCGATGGAAGCAGGTCAAGGCAGGCATCGAGCAACGCAAGCCGGAGCTAGAGACCGCCCACGTCCAGAAGGAGATCCAGAAGCTCCTGAACCAGGTCACCACCGCGACCTTCCCCATGGACGTGGCCACGAGCATCCGGGACGTGCTCAGGCGCGCCTCGCCCTGGGATGAAGCGAAGCTGCTCGGCGTGAACGCGGTCCCCAAGGGAGAGCTTCGCCAGGTGGCCGAGACGCTCCTCGCGGACCTGAAGCACCTGGGGCTCTTCGTCGTGGAATGTGGAGAGATGGAGAGCTTCGTCCCCACCGTCGGAGGACATGGAAACGCCTGGCTCGCGGAGGTGCTGCGCATGAACCTCCGGCAGGATCCCCACCTCGAACACGCCAGAAGGTTCGTCCAGGGGCTCTTCTCACCCCAGCCCAACGCCAAAGCCTGACTCGCGGCATCTGTCGCGCGTCCGCAAGGTATGGCAGAAGCCCCGGCCATGAGATTGCGTTTGGGGCTCCTGGGATTGGCGTTGGCGTTGTTTTCGGGCTGCACGGCGAGCCGGGCCCTGTGTCCGGCCGAGGGTGGGCGGCCCTGGCGCGAGGTGCGCAGCTCGCACTTCCGCGTGCGCACGAACCTGGAGGAACAGGCGGCGGCGAGGAGCGCGCTGGAGCTGGAGGAGTTCCGGCGGGCGCTGCTGCTGGCCTGGGGCCCGGGCTTCGACCCGCCGGGCACGGTGGACGTCATCGTGCTCAGCAACCCCCGCGACCTGGAGGAGTTCACCGACGCGCGCTACGCGGGCTTCGCCGGACAGACGCCCGACGGCCCGCGGATGGTGATGACGGGGGGCGGCGGCTACCTGCTGGCGGACACGACGGGTGACAAGGAGACCCAGGCCCACGAGCTGGCGCACTACCTGAGCGCCTTCGCCCTGCCCCGCCAGCCGCGCTGGATCTCGGAAGGCCTGGCGTCCTACCTGCAGACCGTCACCATCCGCCCCAGCGACCGCAACGTGGTGCTGGGCCGGGCCAGCCCGGCGCTGCTCCAGTACGTGCGCGCGCACGGCTGGCTCACGCTGGACGAGCTGTGGCAGTGGGACGGCAAGACGAACCAGAGCACCGCGGAGCTCCAGCGCCACTACGCCTCGTCGTGGCTGTGGGTGCACTACCTCATCAACGAGCACGGCAGGCGCTTCGACGCCTTCCAGAACCAGCTGGCCCGGGGAGAGGAGCCCCGGCGCGCCTTCGCGGTGGCCTTCCAGGGAGACGGCTCCTACCAGGCCGCCCTCGCGAACTACGTGCAGCTCGGGCGCTACGCCATCTCCACCCAGCCCCTGCCTCCGGTGCCCACGCAAACCCAGACACGCGTCCTGGAGCCCGCGGACGTGCACGTCATCCGCTCCATCCTCTTCACGCAGGCGCCGGGCGACGTGCCGCCGGCCGAACGCCAGCGAAAGGCGGACCTGGAGCTGAGCCAGGCGCTGAAGGAGGACCCGACCCACGTGGAGACCCTCCGGCTGCGGGCCGAGACGCTGGACAAGGCCGAGCGGCTGAAGCTCGCGCGGGAGCTGGTGGAGAAGCATCCGGACGATGGGCGCGCGTGGGACCTGCTCGCCAACGCGCTGGAGGCCAACGCGGACACGTCCGCCCCCCAGGAGCAGGCCCGCCAGCGCGCCGCGGAGCTGCTGCCGGACAGCCCCTCCGCCCAGAACAGCCTGGCCTGGTACTACGTGACCACGGACCAGCCCCAGAAGGGGCTCGCCCCGGCCCAGCGCGCGGTGCGGTTGATGCCGGGCAACTCGGCCATCCTCAACACGCAGGCAGCGCTGTACTTCCAGACCGGACGGTGCCGGGAGGCCGTGTCCATGGGACGCCGTGCGCTCGACATGCTCCACGAAGGGGTCCCGGATGCGGCGCGCCAGGAGTTCAAGCGGATCGTCACCGTCTTCGAGACGAAGTGCGTCCCCTCCCCGACCGCGTCCCCGGTGATGGCGCAATAGCCTCCCGCCTCAACGCGCGAGCAGGAGGTTCCGCAGCCGTTCCGTCTGGTCCGCGCTCCAGCCTTCCGGCCGCAGGAGCGCGGCCCAGCCGTCCACGTGCTCGGCGGTGTAGACGTGGCCGTGGCCCGCGGGCACCTCCATGCCCAGGGGCAGGTCCGCCGTCACCTGCCAGAACGTGACGAAGGGGATCCACACCATCTGGCCCAGGACGTCATCGCCGCGCGGCTCGCGCAGCCAGTCCGGCCGCTGCACCAGGAGCCGGGGGCTCCACCAGATGATGGGGTCGGAGGGATGCAGCAGGTACAGCACGCGCGAGTCTCCCCACGGCGCGGACGCGGGCGGGATGTCCGTCCCCGGCCTGCGGCTGAAGCGGACGATGCGGCCCTGCCGGTAGATGGGCTCCACCTCGGGGCTGCCCGCGTCCCGGTGGTCGGTGAAGGCGCGATACAGGGTGTTGAAGTTCGGCGGCCCCACGAAGAGCACTCCGTCGGTGCGTTGGGCCATGTCCCGCTCGCCGCTGAACGCGGTCTCTCCGCCGTAGGAGCCCAGGCTCTCACCGAACACCAGCAGCTTCGGTCGCTGGCCGGGAGGAAGCCGCGACCAGCGTTCGTAGACTTCATCGAAGAGCGCCCGGCCGGACTCCCGGGCCCGCTTCTGATCCACCAGGACGGAGAGCCACGACCACAGATGCGAGTACTGCATGGCGACGATCGCGGAGTCGCCGCCGGTCATGTACTCGAAGGCGTCCACGGCCTCCGGCACCACCCAGCCACTGCCCGTGGTCGTCACCACCAGCAGGTACGCGCGGTCGAAGCCGCCGGCCCGCTCCAGGTCGTCGACCGCGAGCGCGGCGCGGGCCTCCGCATCCGGCGCGGAGGCATAGCCCGCATACGCGCGAATGGGCTCCTTCACCGCCGTGCCATGGAAGCGCGAGAGCTCCTCGACCGAAGGCCCGCGTCCAATGAAGTTGCGCCCTTCCCGCCCCAGGGACTCCCACGGGATGCGTGAGCCCGCGCCGCCGGAGCGCAACGCCGTGCGCGGTGGGACCACGCCCTCGTCGGTCAGCGCGTCCTGCACCTCCAGGGTGCGGTCCGCCGCGGCGATGAGCCCGTCCCATAGCAGGCCGCTGGCCACCAGCGCGGTGAGCACCACGACGGCCAGTCCGCTCGTCGCCCGGGCCGCGCGAGGACCAATGTGCCTTGAGAGCAGCGTGGCCAACGCGCGGGACACGGCACGCAGGCCACGGCCCACGGCGATGATCACGAAGAAGAACACCGCCGCGACGAAGGGAGCGAGCAGGTAGCCCGCGCGGCCCGGCGAGGGCATGCCCATGAGCTCCCTCAGGCGCTGTTGCCAATGCCAGCCGAGCAGCAGCGCGCCCGTCAGCGCCACGGCGGCCGTGATGAAGAAGCCCTGCCATGCGCGACGACGGGGCGTCCTCGCGGGGCGGTCCGCGAACTCCCGCCAGAGCCAGGCACCCAGGCACCCGAGCCCATAGCCGATGGCCGCGCTGAGGCCGCTGACGAAGCCCTGGAACGGACCGCTGCGCGGCAGCAGGGACGGCGTGAAAGCCAGACAGGCGAAGAGGAGCGCCACCCAGGCCCCCGGCAAGGTGTAGCGGAGCCAGCGAGGCCAGGTCCGGCTGGCACGCCGGGTGTGGCGCACCTCGGCGGGTTGCTCGGCGTGGGTAAGGAAGTGCTCCATGCGAACTCCCCGCGAGTGCGCAAGCTCTCCGGAGCGCACTCCAGAGGGTAGGCCCCAAGGCCACTCCCCAGCAGCGTGCGCCCGCCGTGTCTGGCTCCGCGACTGCCAATGGGGCCGGCCGCCAGGTGGGCCACTCGCACTCACAGCGAAGTGCCTGATAGCCTTGCCGGATGCTTCGCCGCGCCCTTGCTCCCATCCTGTTCGGTGCCCCGGTCCTCTGGCCGCTGCGTGCGCTCGCCTGCATCAACTCGATGGACTACGCCCCCAAGGACTTCAGCCAGTCCTACTGGGCGGACCTGGTCTTCTGGTCCGTGGGCGCGGTGTTCATGAACCGCGTCATCCTGCGCAACGTCTGGGGCCCGGCCGTGAAGGGGCAGCCGGCGGCAGCGCGCCGGGGCTTCTTCCTGATCGTCGGCGTCGCGCTCCTCCTGCTGCTGGAAGCGGTCTCGGTGGGAGGGCCGCTGCTCAACTTCAGCGCGAGCGACTTCTCCACGTGCGTGATGAGCATCCCCAACCTGGTGGTGCTGGTGGCCAGTCCCGTGGTGCTCTTCCTCATGCAGGCGGCGTTCTTCCACGGGCCGGGCAAACGGAGGTTCGGCGACACGGGAACCCGGCCGCTCGTGGCCCTGGTCGTCACCTCCGTGGTGCTGGTGTTGGGATTGGGAGTGATCCGGGAGAACATCATCCTCCCGTATCTCTGCGACAACCCGTCGCTCGGGTTCGTGGACCTCCACGGCTACTGATTCATCCCCCGTGGCCGTGCGCTCGTTTCCCTTTGCCTCGCTCGCGGGCCTCGCCCTCGTGGGGGCCGTGGCCGGTGGTGGCTACGTGTTCATCCGTGACGCGGACGTGCTGGCGCTGCGCCTGCCGACGCGGGTGCTCGCCCCCACGAAGCCCTCACCGGCGACGCCACGGGAGGCCGTGGAGCATTTCCAGTGCAATCGCTGTCACGTCGTCCCCGGGCTCGAACCGGTGTCCGCGCGCCTGAGCGAGAACTGCGTCACGTGCCATCAGGCCATCGCCGCGGGGAGGTTGGACCTCTGGTACAAGCAGGCGGAGGTCGCGCGGTGGAAGAGACACATCACCCACCTGGTGAGGACTCCGGACCTCGGCTCGCTGAACCAGCGGGTCAAGCGCGAGTGGCTCGTCTCCTGGCTCCAGGCGCCGCATGTGGTGAGGCCGCTCTACGGCGCCACCATGCCCCGGATGAAGGTGGGCCCGAAGGACGCGGAGCTCCTCGCGGACTACTTCGCGGTGACCGAACAGGAGTCGGCGGAACCCACGCGAGGAGATGTGGAGGCGGGCCGGGCGCTCTACGCGGAGCACGCCTGCGCGAGCTGTCACTACCGGGGGGACTTCCCGCTCGAGTCCCTGCGCTATGGCGCGCCGGAGTTCAACAGCCCCTCGGCCCGGAGGCGGGCCCCGGACCTGCGCCACGTGCGTGACCGCATGTCCCTGGCGCAGCTGCGGAGCTGGCTGACGGATCCGCACCGCATCCTCCTCGACACGGAGATGCCCACCTTCGCGTTCACCCCGAAGCAGGTCGAGGATCTGACGGCCTTCCTGCGCGCCCCCCTGCCCCAGGTGGCGGCAGCGCCACGCCCCCGCTACCAACCCAAGAGGCTGGAGCGCGAGGTCCACTATCCGGAGGTGGCGCAAAAGCTCTCACGGCACCTCTGCTTCCACTGTCACTCCGACCTGCGGCGGCCCGGAGATCAGGGGCCGGGGAACACGGGCGGGTTCGGCTACGACGGCGCCTCGCTCGACCTGGCCACGCGGGCCGGCTTCCTCCGAGGCGTCAGGCGTGACGGCCAGTTCCGCGGGCTCCCGGACCAGATGGAGGATGGGACGCCCCGGCTGGTGGCCGCGCTGCTCGCACGGCAAGGAGAGCTGGACGGGCACTTCCAACCGGGAGTGCTGGGCATGCCCCTGGGCCTGCCCCCCATTCCCGAAGAGGAGATCGATCTCGTCTTCACGTGGATCGAACAGGGCGCGCCCGAATAGCTCGAAAGCGGATTCGCACCCCACCCCTGAGTATTCCCCCTTGGCGCGCTTTCCATGGTCTACCCTGGCCATGGGGATGAACCCGGGGGAGAGACACGGCGCGTGAGCATTCGGAATGTCATCGTCATCGGAGGCACGGGCGACATCGGGCGCGCCGTCGTCCACAAGCTGCGCGCGGAAGGGCTGCGCGTGGTGTGCGCCGCGAGTGACGTGACGACGGAGACAGCGGACTGCCTGCACGTGGATGTCACGCGCGAGGACTCCGTGAGGGCGCTGTTCCAGCGGGCGGAGGCGGAGACGGGACCTGTCGAGGTCCTGGTCAACTGCGCGGGCGTCGGAGTCTTCACGCCGCTCCACGAGACATCCCTCGAGGACTGGAACCGGACCCTGGACGTGAACCTCACGGGCACGTTCCTGTGCGCGCGCGAGGCCTTCCGGTGGATGAAGCCCCGAGGCGGCGGGCGGATCATCCACATCGGGTCCGTGAGCGACCACCTCACGCTGCCCCTGAACGGGGCCTACGCGGCGACGAAGCATGGCGTCCGGGGACTGACCGGCGTCCTGAACGAGGAGGGCAAGGCGTTCGGCATCCGCGCCACCCTGCTGTCGCTCGGTGCCGTCTACACCGCCTTCTGGAAGTCGCGGCCGGAGTTCAGCCCGGCCGACATGCTCGCCGTGGAGGACGTGGCCCAGTGCATCTGGGAGATCGCCATCAAGCCCCCGAACGTGCGGATCGACGAGCTGCGCCTCGTCCCGCCGCAGGGGGTGCTCTGATGAAGACGCAGCCGAAGGCACCTGTCGCCGTCGTCACCGGGGCCAGCCGGGGCATTGGAGCGGCCATCGCCACCCAGCTGTCCCGCAACGGGTTCGAGGTGGTCCTGGTGTCCCGCGATGTCGCCGCGCTGGAGCAACTCCAGAAACAGTTGTTCGACGTCGGGGGCCGCGCCTGGCCGCTGGCCTGTGACGTCGCGAACAGGGACGAGGTGGAGTCAGCGCTCGGCCGGCTCGAAGCGAAGGTGGGCGTGCCCCAGGTGCTCGTGAACAACGCGGGCCTGGGTGGGCCGTTTCATCGCGCGGACGAGGTGAGCGTCGCCGAGTGGGATCTGCTGTTCGGCGTGAACGTGGAGGGCGTGCGCAACCTGTGTCAGTGGGCGCTGCCGCGAATGAAGACGGAAGGCCATGGGCGCATCGTGAACGTCGCGTCCATCATGGGCCTCTTCGGCGGCGCCCAGTCGTCCACCTACGCGGCCACCAAGCACGCGCTCGTGGGCTACTCGAAGGCCATCGCCGCGGAGTGGGGAGCCTACGGCATCACCTGCAACGCGGTCTGTCCCGGCTACATCGAGACGGACATGCTGGCGAAGGCCCCCTCCGCCTCACGCCTGCGCTTGCAGGAGCGAATCCCCGTGAAGCGCTTCGGAACACCAGAAGAGGTGGCGGGCCTGGTGGCGTTCCTCGTGGGACCCGCTGGCGGCTACGTCAACGGGAGCGCCCTGGTGATGGACGGTGGGCTGTCCTCCCATCTGGCGTCAGACCTGCCGTCGTTCTGAGTCGGAAAGCAGCACCTGCTCCAGCAGCACGCGCAGCTCCTGCTCCAGCCCCGGCACCGAGGCGCCGCGCAGGTTCCCACCGCCCCGGAAGAGGGACAGGCCTTCGAAGAGGGCGACCAGCAGGGCCGCTCTCCGCTCCCTGTGTGCCGGGGTGAGGCCGGGGGACAGCTCCCGCAGCAGCTCCACGACGCCCGCGCGATAGCCGGCGTAGAAGACCGCGAGCGCGTCGGCGACCATGGCGTCCCTCGCGGCCATCGCCCACAGCTCCGCGAAGAACTGGCAGGCGCGCGGTGAGTCCTGGTCCTCCAGGATGGCGTCCACGGCCAGCCGGAGCCGCTGCGCCGGTTCGCTTCCGCCACCCGCCATCCGCTCGCGGACCCGCTGGAGGGCCTGCTCCAGGTAGCGCGACAGCAGTGCCCGCACCACGTCCTGCTTGGTGGGGAAGTAGTACTGGAGGTTCCCCAGGCTCACCCCCGCGCGCTGGGCCACGACGCGCAGGCTGAGGCCCGCGTAGCCGTCACCGGCCAGGACCTCCAGGGTCGCGTCGAGGATGCGCTCCACGCGCTCGGTGCCCTTGGCATGCACCGCGGTCCCCTTCCGGGGGCTCGCCGAGGGAAGTGTCCCGGGGTCCTTCTTGCTCGTGCGGCGGACCCTCACGCCGCCTCGCGCGCCAGACGCTCGTCGATCCGGACCGTGACGCCGCAGGCACGCAGCGTGGCCAGCGTCTGCTCGGGCCGGGACTCATGCTCCGGGAACCACACGCCCGGGGGCGGCGGCGGCGCGCCATCCAGTCCCAGGAGCCGCTCGGCGCCCAGCAACGCTCCGACGGCGGTGAGGTGGGCCTGTCCCAGGGGATCCACGACTTCGATGCGGACCTGCCCCCGCTCGCCCTCGACGTCCGCCACCCACGCGGCTTCGCCCCCGGTGTTGCTGCCTGTGAGCAATGTCCGGCGCAGGGGCGTCCAGCGGGGATGCTGGAGCACCCGGAGGATCCCCAGCCGCTGGAGCGCGACGAGCGTCCAGGTCGCGAAGCCCGAGTCGAAGCCAAGCCGCGTCGTCACCGTCCGCGCGCCCAGCACGCGGGGCAGCGTCGCCTGTTCGGGCGTGTCGAGCCGGAAGACCCGGGTGTGGCGTCCGTCGGAGAACCTCACCCGCCGGCCGTCCGTCAGCGGCAGCACCTGCCGCTCCTGCCCGTCCTCCATCACCTCGAAGGACAGGCCCAGCCGGTCCATGTACTCCAACGAGTCCGGCCCGGCCTGATCCGCGAGCGCGAAGCGGATGGCCACCTCCACCCGCTCCAGGCGCCCCACCTGCCCCGCGGCCATCGCCACGAGGCGAGGCACCAGCCCCGCCATCCACGCGGATCCGAGCAACACCGGCGCGCCCGGCGTCGCCCCGGAGAGCCGCAGCACCGTGGCCTTCAACCGGGACGTCCACCGGGTGATGTCCAGCACGGGCACCCCGGCGCGCGACGCCGCCAGCAGCAGCGTGTCCTCCGGATCATTGACCAGGGACAGCACGGCCCGGGGCTTGCCACCCAGCGCCGCCAACGCCTGGGGCGAGCGGACATCCAGCGCGACGCCCTCCGCCCGCCCCAGACGCGCGGCCAGCTCCCGAGCGGGCGCGTCCCGGCGCCCCGCGATGAGCAGCGGCAGGTCCGGGTGACGCTCCCGCAGCAAAGAGGCGAGCTGCGCCCCCACCACCCCATAGCCCCCTACAAGCACGACGCAACCCTCGGACTCCATGGCGACTCCCGTTCAAGACCCACCGTGGATATAGGTCGTTCGACCTATTTTTTCACGACATTCGACCGGGGCGCTCTTTCTGGGCACTGAATAAAAAATTCGCGCCCACGTCAGGCGGCCCATTCCCCACCGAAAGGCCGCTCCATGCGCAGGAAGCTCGCCGCCCTCCTCCCGCTGTGCCTGTTGGCTTTCGGCTGTGAGAACTCACAGCACGCGCGACGGCTGGAGCGGCGCGAAGCCATCCGTGAGGCCCATCTGCGGAATCTCCGCGGCGCCGCGACCGGCTTCGAGGACACCCGCTGGAGCATGAGCCCCGACGAGGTTCGGGCACGCTACCCCGCGGCGGTCGCCGTGGATGGCGGCGGGCTCGAACTCCAATCGGAGCGCTGGGACATGCCCGCGACGATCCGCTTCTCCTTCGACCAGGAGAAGCTCGCTGCGGTGACCCTCTTCCTCGGCGCCCCTGGAGATCTCCGCGAGGCCCACCGCGGCGTCGCGAGCGTCATCCAAACGAAGTACGGCGAGCCGGATGAAACCCAGGACTCAGCGGAGGAGGCCGCCCGTCAGCGAGCCGTGTTGAATGCGCTCGCCGGTCTCGCGTTCGCCGCCGAAACCATCCAGGCGGTGCAGGAGCGGCGGCCCGTGGATGCCGCATCCCTGGAGGAGATGAACGAGCGGGCACGGATGGATTCCGAGGACGCGTACTGGGATACCCAGGAGTACACCCTGCGCAGCAAGTGGAACACCTCCGCGACGGAGGTCCATCTCCTCGGGACGCGCGTGGGTGGCCAGCAGGGCCTGGCACTCTCTTACGTGAGCACGGTGCTGCGGCTCGAGGCTCCGCGGAATCCAGGATCGCGGTCAACGCTTCGCGGTCGGCCGCATGCCTTCGAAGAGCAGGGTGAGCGCGCGCTGGCGGAATGATGCGCTCCACTCATCCGTGAGCGCTTCCTGGCAGATGGCCGCGAGCAGGGCGATCAGCTCGGTGGGGCGCAGGTCTTCGCGGACGGTGCCCGCCTTCTGGGCGCGTTCGAGCAGCAGATCGATGCCGGGCCGGAGGCGGGCCAACGCGTCGCCGACGCGGACCCGGACCCCGGTTTCGGCGAGTCGGGCGAACACGGCCCTGTTTCGGGCGCTGATCGCCATGACGCGGGCGCAGAACTCGAACAGGGCGGTGACTGCGTCCTGATTGTCGACCATCGCGTCGACTTCCGTGATGAGTCGCTCCATCAGGTGCATCACCACGGCCTGGAGCAGCTCGGGTTTGGTTGGGAAGTGCCGGAACACGGTGCCAATCGCGACGCCGGCATGCGCGGCCACGGCCTCGGTCGAGGCCGATGCACCCTGCTCGGCGAACACGGCCTCGGCCGCATCCAGGATGCGCGCGCGGTTTCGGCGGGCATCCGCACGAACGGGTCGCTCACCCGCACCGCCGCCCGCGGGCGGCCTACCCTCTCGCGCCATCCGTCGGCCCTCCTTGCAAAAGTGAGTGCGACTCACTATTAATCCTGAGTCGCACTCATCTTATCTCGGGAGGCACGACCATGTCACAGTCGGCGACGGGAGCCGCGGGTCCGCTCACCATCTACCGGTGCATGCAGGAAGCACTCCTCGGAGAAGGCGCGACGCTCCTGCCAGCGGAGCTGTTGGCCGAGGATGTCGTGGTCGAGACCCCGTTCTCTCCTCCAGGCATGCGACGTCATGAGGGCCGCGAGGCGTGGCTGGCGTTCTACCGAGCCAGAAGCGCGGTCCTGCCGATACGTTTCGAGCAGTTCCGCGAGCTGGCGACGCATCAGACCCGCGACCCCGAGGTCATCGTCGTCGAATACGAGCTGGCTGGGACGGTCACCACCACCGGCCTGCGCGCCTCGGCGACCCTCATTGGCGTGCTGCGGGTCCGCGACGGCCTGATCCAGCACTGGCGCGAGTACCAAGATGTCCTGGCGATCAGCGAGGCGCTGAAGCTCACGCCCGAGGTCCTCGGCGGAGCTGGCACGCCCTCTCTGTAGCGCCCGGCTGTGCTCAGTCGCCGCGTCCTACAGCGCCCGGGGGCCCCAGTAGAACCCGGTCCCATCCTGGGTGGCGCTCCACAGCTCGTCCGACGACAGCCCTTCGAGGGTCGTGAAGCCCTGGGTGCCGAAGCGGAAGTCCTGCCACGCCACTCCGTCGAAGCGGACGAGGTCGTCCGTGTCCAGGTGCGCGAAGACAGCGCCCTGGCCGAAGGCCACCACGCCCAGCAGATCAGGCGCGACGCCGCCATCCACGTAGATGGGCTACGGCGGCTTCGTGCTCCAGGTGCCCGCTGAACGCTCCAGGAGCAGCCCCTGAGCTCCACCCGGCGCTGTCCCCGGAGTGCCACGCGGCGCCATTTTGACACCACAACATGTTTGCCATTGCCACTGGAATCAATGCCACCCGCCGGCCCTCTCGTGTCAATCAGGCGCCAGACTGGAAACAAGAATTCAAAGTCAAAACAGCTTAACCAGCAAGCGTGATAGAGTGGCCAGGCCGGCTTGATGCCGGACCTTGAACTCCAAAGGAAGAGTATGTCCAAGCTCCAGAAGACCTTGCTGACGGCGTCCGTGGCCCTGCTGGGATTGAACGGGTGTGGTGGCGATGAAGGCGTGGACGGGCCGGCGGAGGCGGTCGTGGCCCAGGGCGTCGTCGCGCAGGCGGCGCCCGGGTGTCTGGCCTCTGATGTGGACACCGACGGCGACGGCGTCTGCGACAAGGTGGAGGCGCAGTACGGCACCAACCCGCAGAGCACCGACACGGACGGCGACCGCCTGAGCGACTATGCGGAGTTGTTCGGTTCCGGTGGCGTGAACCTGCCGGCGCTGGGCGCCAACGCGCGCCGCAAGGACATCTTCATCGAGGCGGACTACTACGCCAACCGCAAGCCCACGCAGGGGGCGCTCAACCGGATCATCACCGCGTTCGCCAACGCGCCGGTGTCCAACCCGGACGGCAGCACGGGCATCAACCTGCACATCCTGCTGGACCAGCAGATCGCCACGGCGGACGCGGATCCGGATCTGAACCCGGTGTGGACGGACTTCGACATCATCAAGGCGAAGTACTTCGCCGCCGCCCGCGCCCCGTTCTTCCACTACATGCTGTTCGCCAACACCTACAGCGGGGGCACCTCCAGCGGCATCTCGCGCGGCATCCCCGCCCATGACTTCATCGTGACGCTGGGCGGCTGGTCCACCCCAGGCGGCACGGAGGCGCAGCAGGCAGGGACGCTCATGCACGAGTTGGGGCACAACATCGGCCTGCGCCACGGTGGAACCGACAATGCCAACTACAAGCCCAACTACCTGAGCATCATGAACTACGAGTATCAGGTGTATGGCTTCACCATCGGCGGCGCGGCGAACGTGTTCGACTATTCGCGCGTACGCGTCGCGTCCTTCAGCGAAGCGGCCATCAACGAGGTCGCGGCCTTCACGCCCGTGGCCCCCACCACGGAGGCGGACCTGGCGAAGATTGGCGGGCTGCGCTTCGTCAACGTCCAGGTCGCCGGCAACGCGAGCGCCAACCTGGACATGAACGCCAACGGCAGTATCCAGACGGCCTCGTACGCCCGGGACCTCAACCGCGACGGCAGCAGCGCCACGGTGTTCCCCGCGTCGCAGAACGACTGGGCGGTCATGGTGTTCGACGGAGGCGGCTCCATTGGCGACAGCGCGCTGGGCGCCTCCCGCACGCTGGACCGGGCAGAGCCCTTCCTCGTCACGCCGGAGAAGCTTGAGCCCTGCCTCACCGAGGACCAGTTCCTCGCCCGGTAGTCCCGTCGTCCCCAGCGCCGGGCCCCCATTACGGGGGCCCGGATCAAGGCTGCGGGACGTTTCAGATGCGAAGGAGCCGGTTCAGGCTCTTCAGCGTGCCTCCACATTCCTCAAGCACCTTCTGGACAAAGGAGTCTTCGGACGGCGCGTCCTCGTCGAGGCTCACCGGAGGCACGCCACCGAGCAGCAGGTCGAAGCGCTGGAGACGCATGTCCATGATTTCCACGGCGCGAGCGTCCCGGGTGCCATTGAAGCTCGGGTACGCATATTCGATGGGCTGACTCGTCAGCCCCGCCCAGCCACCAACGCGCCTCACGCGTCCATTGCGCTGAAGCGTGCGGATGGGGCTGGGGTCCAGCTCATAATGCACCAGCAACCTGCAGCATCGGTGCAGGTCGACACCTTCGGAGAGCCGGTCCGTGGCCACGAGGACGTCTGGCCCGAAAGGGCTGTTGAAGAGGCTCAGCACCACATCCGGTTCGCCCTGGAAGAGGATGCGCGGCACATCTTCCCCCTCCGCGGAATGCTGCCAGGCGCCCAGCACGCGGTGCCCCTCCGCCAGGTTCCCGGGCAGCTCGGAATCTCCCCAGTACGCGGCTCGCAGCAAGCCGAGCGTCGAGCGCGAGCGCGCATCCGTGAGGTTGCGAAAGAGCGCGTCCGCCGCGTCCAGCACCCTGGGCACCCCCCGCTCTTTCCGACCGCGCACGCGCGTTGTCGAGAGCAGCTCTCGCAAGCGTCCACCGCTGAGGGGCTGCTCCGGGAGCCAGGAGAGCACTTGGCGGCACAGCCCCGGCCCACAGAGCCAGTCGAGGAAGGCCTCGAACAACGCCTCCTGGTCCTTGTGCTCATCCGTCAGCGGTTTCTCCTCCAGCCGCTTCAACAGGAGGCCATTCCATTCCGCCCTCCACACCTCCAGCGGCGGTTGTATCGACGCGTCTTCTGGAAGGCGGAGCTCTGCGTCCAACACCTGAAGCAGTTCCAGCGCGGTCGCCCGGTGATGGCAGAAGACGAGCACCTTCTCCTGTCCTTCCACCCGCCTGGCGACGGCTCTCGCGACTGCGGCCATCTTCGGGTGTGGAAATTGGTGCGCGCACTCGTGCAGTAAATGGCACGTCTTCTTGAGTTGGTGCCTGACCACGAGCGGAACTTCGCCCTGGGCCAGGCCGGTCACCCTGTCGACCTCCTTGCGAAGATGCCCCCACCCCACGTGGAAGCGCGGATCATTCGTGCGCTCCCGGCCCTTCTCGCGTGTCAGCCGCAGGAGCCGATCCGCGCGAAGCAGCAACTCCAGGGAGGCCTCATCCGCCGCTGGAACCTCGACGGACCACGTCTCGCCCACGTCGCCGAAATGCTGGCGCTCGGACCCCGAGAGGTCATTGATTCCATGTCGGATGACATACGGAGCAATGGCGTTGATGGCGGCCCTGCCCGCAGCCTCCAGCTTCCGGGCCGTCTTCACCGGGTCCCGCCCCTGGGCAGGCCCGTGCAGTTGCGCGAGGCTCAGGGCATAGCGCGACACAGGCTCTTCGACATCCTCCGCGCCACAGAACCGCAGCAACTGGATGAGCTCCTTCACGTCGATGCTGAAGGGCGTCGCGGTGAGGATGAGCCTGGCTGCGGCGTGTTCCCCCTGCACCTCCAGCGACTGGCGAAAGGCGCTCTCATCTCCCTTCGCCCGGTGCGCTTCGTCGACGATGAGCAGGCTGCAACGGGTGATCCGGCCCTCCCTCCGGGCCTCGATCAACTGGTGATGCGTGCCCACCTGGATGCGGTTCTCATGCAGCCGGGCGGTCTCCCATCCCTTGATGTTGCTGGCGGCTACCGCCAGGCTCCGCGCACACGCCTGAAGCAAGGGCACGTGGGCCTTGAGTTCCTCCTCCCAGCGCCGCCGCAGCACCGCGTTGGGCGCGAGAATGCGAACCGTCCCGCCCTGCCCCGCGACCACCCAGGCCACCAGCGCGGCCACGGTGGTCTTGCCAAGCCCCACGTCGTCCGCGAGGAGCACGCCACCGACCTGCCGCCCATCGCTACCGGAAAGCCTGGAGAGGATCGCCGCCGCAGTGGCGAACTGCCGGCGCGTGGGTTCAATCGCCAGGGGACGCGTCGAACGCGCCGATGCTTCGCAATAGCTCTCAGGGTACTGAAGGAACTTCCAACAACGCCCGTCCACGTCCAAGCCCTTGCCGTTCATGTCTTGGCCTCCTCCAGCCTCCAGCGAAGTTCCTCGGCGACCAGGAGCGCGGGCAGCCGGGCCCCGGCCTTCGTCTGCTTCTGCGCCCTGCGGTGGAACAACTCCGCCAGCCGCGTACCGTCGGCCAGCAGCCGTTGCTTCCCTTCGGAGTCTCCGCACGCCTCCGCGATCTGAAGCCGCTGGGCCCAGGCCTCCACGACGAGAAAGAGGCTTCGGGCATCCGTGAAGGCTTCCACTGAGTAGTTCTCAGCCAGTCCGCCCCCAGAGGACAACAGGACGGAGGCATCACCGTGCGACAACGTCGGGAGGTCCTCCGGTTCGAGCGTCAGCGCCCCATAGGATTCCAACAACAGCGCGTCCTGAAGGGCCTGGGCGGACTCAGGGTCGATCTCGGGCAAGGGGGTTTGGGCAAAGGCCTCCGCGGACCGCATGTCCAGGACAGGCACTTCGAGCATCGCCTCATCGCAAGCGATGATGACGGTGTGCGGAGGGTGCTTCCCGTCCTCCCAGGGGACCGTTCCAGTCCACTGACGAGAGTCCTTCGGGTCAGCCGTGAGTTGGATCTCAGCACCGGTCAAAGGCCCCGCCCCCGACACCCGGGCATGCGGCGTTTCCGCGTCGGCTCGCCCCCGGCATGCAACCGTCACGGTTCCGCCATCCCAGAGCGCCTGGCCCCAGCTCAATATCGCCTCAGCGGCTTGCACCACGGTGTCCGTGGTGTGCACCTCATGCCCCTCGCCGAAGGCTTCTTCGTCGGGTTGGATGGGCCAAGCGCTGTCCAGCAGCACCCCGAGTTCGAAGTTGCGCGGACCCGCGTCACCCGTGCCCCACGCGGAGGCGCTGAAGTTCGCGGACGTCACCAGCAGGCGGCGAACCCTTCCACGCCTCAACAGGTACAACTTCGCGTGGCTCCAGCGACGGTCCGCGAGGCCATGGCTGTCATGGAAGGCGCTGGCGGGCCCCTCCGCTTCGTAACCCAATCGCCGCAGCACCAGGCCTTCGGAGCGGAAGACGTCAAGTGTGCGACGCGACATGCACCAGCCCCCTCCGGCGCCAGGCTCCGCCCAGGGATGCAGGGAAACAATCCAGGACAGGGCGATGTCCGCCAGGTCCGCGCCCAGGCATTCACTCCATTGCCGCAACGCCGTGCCCTGCCATTCGCCTACAAATGGGGTACATATATGGACCCGCAGGGGGCCCCTTCCCTCCGGCGCCATCTTCCCGAGGGCGAGCACCCCCCAGCGGGACTTCTCGTCTGAACGCTGAAAGGCCTTCGGGATGCTCGCGACAAACTGAACCTCTTCCGGACAAGCGCACCGGCCCAAGAGGCTCACGAAGGCTTGCGTGCGCGCTGCGGCGTCTTCCCCCGCGGACTCCCCGAGCGCCTCAAGAAAACGCGGTAGCGGCCCCCAGGTGGAAAGATTCGCGCGCGTGCCGCGAGGGCCCAAGGTCAGCAAACTTCGCCAGCCTGCCTGCAGTTGCTGCTTCAGCGAAGCCAGCGTGAGGTTGGCGGAGGAGACGACGATTTCCAGCAACGCGTCGTCTCCATCCTCTGAGCCGTCCACCGAAACCCAATGCAGCATCCACAGCTTGGCGTGCTGGATGGCCGCGCCCCGGGCGCCGGTGAAGAACGGAGCGACGTAGCGCCACAACCACGGGTACGCGGCGCCCGTGGCAGCATCCGGGTCCCGCTCCCGCGCGACGGAGGCAGGTGAGGAGATGACCGTGAGCCGCCCCCGGAGCCGCTGGAGGGCGAGCCCCAGCTCTCCGAAGTACAGCGACCGCGCGGCAGGCTCTGACTCGAACCCTCGGTGGAGGGAGAGAATCGAAGGCAGCAGATGTTCGACGAGCAGCTCGGGCTGTGCCGGCTCGAACGTAGTGAAGAGCGCCGCTTCCAGCCGGTAGCCCTGGGGAATCGTGGGAAGCGCTTCCCGCCAGTCAGGTTCCAGGCTCACGCCTCACCTCCTTCGTCCGGTGCGTCGTCGTCACGGCTCAACGCCGCTTCCAATGCCATCCGGGTGTCCGCGGCTCCGCACTGTCTGGCCAGTCGCGCCAGGGGCCAGAGCCGAAACCGGTAGGGGCTCGCGGCCGCGCCGTTCTGGGGCAACAGCGGTTCGACACGGCCTCGTCGCAAGCGGAACCAACGCAGCCCTCCGCCATGGAGCTCGTGGTGCCGGGAAAGGGCACGAAGTTGCTCGCCGACTGTACGTGCACCAGCCATCGCGCCCGCCAGGAGCACCGCGGTTTCGCCAGCCCGCAGGGTCGCGGTGTCTTGCCGCGCGTTCCATGCCCGGGAGGACTCGACGAGCCTGCTCAACGGCTGCTGGATGGCGGGAACGCTGGCCAGGTCCGCGACCTCGGGGCCTCCTGCCTGGTTCGCGGCACCAATCGCCCCCCACAGTGCGCGCATTGCATCCATGCCCGCATCTGCGAGCCGCGTGAATGCAGGCAGCGTGGCGAGAAGCGGACCTGAGCCAGAGGCTTGCAGCACCGGATCCCGCGCGAGGAGATCGCACAGGTCCACATGCCGTGAGCCTGGCTCAACACCCCTGAGCGCTCGCGCCACCACCAGCCTGCGGTGGTTCTTGGGGAACAGGCAGCTCCTGAGCAGTTCGCGTTCCTCTTCCGGCAGAGGCTTTGAAATCCCTGCTTCGGTGGGGAGCAGTTCCTCCAGCCCCCCGACCTCCAGGTCCCAGCCCGCCCTCATCCACCAGCGCTCCTCGCGCTCCCGCCAGCGCCCCCAATACGTGCCACCTTCCAGGTCCTCGTCGCGGAAGCGGACGTGCTTTGGGAGCCGCCTGTTGACGTAGTCAAAGAGGTCGTTGACGACGGTGGAGGGGGTCCAGCCGTCGGGGCCTCGCTCCCCCAACGTCAGGCCGGGAACCCGTCGCATGAGGGTACGGTACGCCCCGTACATGCCCGTCTGGCGGTAGCGACGGAACTGTTCTGGAGGCATGCCAAAGCGCTCGCCGCGCGCCCCGCCCGCCAGCCATCTGCGCACCGTGCGCTGGCCGCGAAGCTGCCGGCCATTGGGCTCACCCGCCTGGAGGGTCCAGGTTACCCACAGCAGTTCGAGCGGGCGCAGCCAGGCGTAGCGACGCTGCTGGGCCGCCCGGGAGCCAAGTCCGGACTCCCCTTCCGCCTTCGCCCAGACGTCATGCGAAGCCTTGAGGCACCACGACAGGAGCGTGATCCACCGGGCATCCACCGTTCCATTGCTGAGGTCCGGTGCGAGCGCATCCGCGTATTGGTCCGCGATCCCCCGCAGGCCCAATGCATCCCCGCGCCGCCGAACGAGTGGCTCCCATGGCGACGTGAAGAACCATCCGTGCCCGTACTCCACCGCTGTCTTTTGAGCCAATGCGCTACCTGTCCCTGACCGCACAGCGCGCAATGGGTTGGCGACGCGCGCGGCCTGCTGGAGTTCTCGTGGTTCACGACCGACTGGAGTGGAGACGAAGTCTAGCGCACGTCTTTCACGACAGACCAAGGGTCATGGACAACCACGCCCGGGTCCAGCACAACATGCGCGTTCATGTGATTGCGGAGACGCTTTGGGGCGTCGCCGTGAAGCCGCATGAACGCGGGGAGCGACGGACACATGGTGAAGACCTGGAGGCGCGGGTTGTTGGGCGCGATGCTGCTGACGGCTGCGGGCGCAAGCGCGGAACCGCCGCCCAGCAACAGCGCGCAGGGCACGCAACTGCACGGCACTGGGCGCTTCGAATCCATCAACATCCCGCTGGCGACCGTGGAGGAGCCATCACCGCCCACGGCGGGGTGCAGGCCGGACAACCTCTATGCGGGCAAGGCGCCCTGGGAGTACCGCGTGACGGCGTCACTGGCGGGCGTCTTCGCCACGTCCACCCAGGCCCCGGCCGGGTTCGTCCACGTCCGGGACCTGGGCTACCTGCCCGCGGTGGGACAGCTGCCGGGCCGCGACCTCTGAGCCGGGGCTCCTGACTGGCGAGGGACCCCTTCACGGGCTCCGTGGCCAGGACGGTGTCGGCCGCGAAGCCCAGTGGGGCAGCCAGCGCAGTGAACTCGGGCGGGATGGCTGAGGAGGGAGCCCGGTGTCGCAGCGGGCAGGACGCGAGCGCGCCCTCCTCAACGGCCCCTTCGCCCATCCCCGCCTGCGCGAGGCTCCAGCGGAAGGAGGAAAGGGAATGCGCGCGCGATGCGTGACAGGAAACCGTCGAATCAGGGGCATGGACGCTCCGGGAGCAGGTGCGCAGGGAATTAGTCCCGGAGGCGTGACCGGAGCGTGACGGCCCTTCAACGCCTCCCCGTACCCGAGAGGCGCTCAAGGACCTGCGCAACCCGCGCGGCTCCGGACCCGTGGACGGAGAGGATCTCCACTCCGAGTTCATGGGGGTCGTCGAGCAACAGCCAGGCGAGCTTCTCGTCCACCTCCCTGCGCTGCTGGGAATCTTCGTGCGCGGGGAGGCGGATGCGATCGCGCTCCTCGATGGGGACGAAGACGACGAGGTCCAGGGTCTTCAGGGCGGAACGGAGCCGGGGCAGCCACTCCTCGACGTCGAACGCATCGGAGTCCTCGTGCGTCAGGAGGTACCCGAGAAAGTCGAGGGGGCAGCGATCAAACAGGACGTTTCGCGCGTCCTCTTCGTCGAGCAGCTCCAGGGAGCGGCGGAGCTGTTCGAGGAAATCCTCCAGGCTCGGTGGAGACGCGAACTCGTACCCCTCCTCTTCGAGCAGGTGGTACGGCTCGTCGACGACCCGATACTCCGGGAGCGCTTCCCCCAGGTCTTCAATAAGCGTCGATTTGCCCACGCGGTGCGTGCCACTCATTGCGATGCGCATGCGTGCCGCACTCCTTGTCCTCCGTTGACGGGGAGGAGGCGCTCGGCCCCCTCCCCTTCACGGCCCCGCGCTGCTACCGGCTCAGACCGCGCTGGCGGTTGAGGAAGGCGTCGCCGCGGGCGGCATCATAGTCGGTGCGCAGGTCCGGGTTGGCGATCTGCTCACCGAAGGTGCGGTGGAACGGGATGGCCTGCGAGGGCTGCTGGGCCCGCTCCTGGAGGCTGGACGTCACCCAGCGCTGGATCTGATCGAGGGTCAGATCCTTGAGCTTGCCCGCGCCGGGGATGGGCAGGTTGGGCAGCAGCGACCTGGCGGAGAAGAGTAGATCCACCATGCCCTTCACGGCCTCGTTGCGCTTGCCCAGCTCGTCCAGGGACACCTGGAAGCCGCCCTCCAGCGCGCCCACCACGCTGCCCATGAGTCGCGCGCCGCGCTTCGCCTCCTGCGAGGGCGGGTTCTCGTTGGCGTGCCGCGCGAGCCCGGCGTTCATCGTCTCCAGGCGCTGCATCACGTTCTGGCGGAACGCGTCGCTGCCCGCGAAGTCCTGCGGCGGAGAGAAGAGCGTCCGGGCGAAGAACTCGGACATCTTCTTCTGGCCATCCAGCCCCAGCGAACCCGAGCTGTCCTGCAGCGACGACAGCACCGCGTCACCATGCTGGGTGAAGAAGCGGGCCGCGGCGGCGCGCGACTCGCGGTTCTCCCCCAGCCTGTCGATGGAGTTCGTGAACACCTGCACCGACTCCGCCGTGGGCGGGTTGATCCGGCCGGCGGCGTCCAGCAGCTGCCCCAGCGCCGGGGAGTAGGTCGCGTCCGGGCCGGAGGCGTTGATGTTCTTGATGACATCCGCCATGCCCTCCCGGTTCGCCGCCAGGAACGACTGGAGCCGGTCCGGCGGCATGCCCGCCAGCGCCGTGGCGACCGCCGCGCTGCGCTGCGGATCATTCCCGCCGCTCGCGCGGGCGATGCCCATCTCGGCCGTCGCATACGTCGCGATGAGGTCCGGGTTGCCCGTGCCGGCGATGATGCCCGCCATCCCCTCGTGCGTCGCTCCGGGCTGCGCACCGCGGCCGGACGAGGCCACCGCCGCCGACAGCTCCTGGGGAGACACCGCGCCGGAGCGATAGGCATTGTCCAGCGCCTGGGACAGCCGCGTGCGGTCCGCCTCCGGCAGCCGCTGCACGCTGTCCAGGATGCCGCCCGCCACGGGGCCGTAGTGGAACATCATGTCCATGAACGCCGCCTGCTTGGCCGGGTCCGGGTTGTTCCTCAGCCAATCCGACACGGCGGTGGCGTCCCGGCCGTCGCTGGCGTTCGCGATGGCCTGCTGCGCCGAGCGCAGCTCCGTGGGCGACAGCGCCGCGGGCGCCACCGGGGTCGCGCTCGTCGTCCGCACCTCCTCCGCTCCCGCGGGCGTCGCACCCAGGCGGTTCGCCGTCTGCGTCTCCGCGGTCCCCGCCACCGTCTGGAACCCGTCCGCCCCCGTTCCGGGACGCACCGCTTCATTCCGGGCGGGGGGCTGCGCCACGGGGCGCTCCGCGGGCTTCGTCTCGATGGGTCGGGGTGCGTTGCGCTGGATGGGCGTCGTCATGGAGGTTCCCCCTCGTCCCCGGCTCGGGGCGGCTGGTTGGCGAGGCAAGATCCGCCTCGTTTTCCGCGATTATCGCCTGCATGGCGCCCCAGTTGCGGCGCCTGTGGCAGGGGCCCCCCGGCCGGACATCCACCCACAAGAACCTACGGCTTTCGCGCTGCTTCACCCAACCAGCGCCGGACCTCGTCCAGGTACTCGCGCGGCAGCGCGTGCCCGCTGTCGAAGGCCCGGCGCGTCTTGCGCTTGGAGGGCGCGGCGTCGAACAGCTGCTGGGTGTCCTCCTCGGTGGAGAAGACATCGCGGTTCGCGGTCAACAGCAGCCAGGCCTGATGAACCTGGCCCATCCGGTTCACCGGTGCGGCGTCGCCCAGCACGGGGTCGACATGGGGAGGCACCATCGTCACCAGATGGGTGATCCGAGGCTCGCGCGAGGCCAGCAGGAGGCCCACCTGCGCGCCCATGCTGTAGCCAGCGACGAGCACCCTCGGCGGCTTCTTGCCGTTGGCGAGCACCTGGGTGAGGAGCGCCTGCGCATCACTCACGGTGTCGACAATCATCGCTTGATAGGGACCGGGCTCGCCCGCGTGCGCTCGCTTCGCGAGGGCTCCGGGCCGCGCGTCAGGGGTCGCTCGCGCGCCGTGCCGTCTCGCGTCCATGAGGTAGACGCGATAGCCAGCACTCCGCAGCTGCTCCGTCAGCGCGCCCCCGAAGGTCGGCTCCGCATCCGACAGCCAGTCGTCCTTGCTCCGGGTGAGGCCGTGCAGCAGGACGGCCACGGGCGGATTCGTCCCCTTCCCTTCCGGCTCCAGCACCCACGCGGGAATCCGCTCCCCATCCGCCGCGCGGACCTCCAGGGGGACAGCAGGGCTCGCGGCATGGGCCACGGAGGTGGCCAGGAACATCAGAGCCAGGAACAGCGAACGCATCATCACGGGACTCCTCGAGTGAGAGAGGCCGTGAAGGGTGCGGGAGCGGCGGTCAGCCAGGCGTCACTCACGCGCTGACATTCGTTTGACGCGGACGCGGGTAGCATCCGGGTCACTTCCATGCGCGTGCTCGTCATCGAGGACAACCGCGACCTCCAGGCCAACATCGCGCGGTTCCTGGAGCCGGACTTCCAGTTGGACTTCGCGAGCACCGGGCCCGAGGGGCTCGCGCTCGCGCTGGGCCACCCGTACGACGTCATCGTGCTGGACGTGATGCTGCCCGGCATGAGCGGCCTGGAGGTCTGCGAGCGATACCGGCAGGTCGCGCCCCGGCTCGTGCCCATCCTGATGCTGACCGCCAGGGACACGCTCGATGACAAGGAAGCGGGCTTCCAGGCGGGCGCGGACGACTACCTCGTCAAGCCGTTCTCGCTCCGCGAGCTGCGCTGGCGCCTGGAAGCGCTGGCGCGCCGGCCCGTGCCTCCGAGCGGGCGGAAGCTGTCACGGGGAGGGCTCACGCTGGAACCGGACAGCGGGCACACGCAATGGGGTGGGCGTTCCGTCCGGCTCAACCGCACCGAGGCACTGTTGCTGAGGTGGTTGATGGAGGCCGCGCCCGAAGCCGTCCCCGCGACCACGCTGGCGCAGCGGCTCTGGGGGGACGAAGCCCCCGAGTCCAGCGCGCTGCGCACGCACGTCTATGCCCTGCGCAAGGCGTTGGCCGGGCTGGGGCTCGACGATGCCATCACCACCCTGCGCAACGAGGGGTACCGCCTGGATGCGCGCTAGGTCCAGCAGGCCGGTGCGCGCCGTACTCCAGAGCGCCATGGCACTGTCCGCCGCGTTCGCGCTGGTGCTGATGGGAGGGATCTTCACGCTCTTCAGCTACGACCTCGAGGACGTCATCTTCAGCCGCATCGTGGCCGAGGAGGCGGACCGGAGCGAGCCAGGTCACGTCCCCGGAATCACGCGGTATGACGGCCACGGCGCGCTGCCGCCCTGGCTCGCGGAGCGCCTGGGTCCGGACGCGCCTCCGAGAGAGTACGAGGTGGCCGCCGGGAGCCACGGACACTTCCACGTCGCGGTGCGCCCAGGTGATGGAGGAGGCCGCCGGTACTTCGCGTTCGACGTGACGCGCCTGACGAGCACGACAGCTCAATTGAAGCGAACTGCTGGACTGCTCCTCAGCAGTGCGCTGCTGGCGTTGCTGGCCGCCGCGCTCCTCGCCCGCCTCGTGGCCCGCCGGCTCGGTCGGCCGCTGGAGCGGATGGTGGAGTGGCTCCGGGCCGAAGGGGCACCGCCACCCGAGGATGACGGCGCAGTGGCCGAGGTCCGGACGCTTCGGGACGCGCTGCTCGCACGGGACGCGCGCATCCAGGAGCAGTTGGAGCGTGAGCAGCGGTTCAACCGCGACGCCAGTCACGAGCTGCGCACCCCCCTGGCCGTGGCCCAGGGCGCGGTGGAGATATTGGAGCTCGCTCCGCCCAAGGACATGGAGACGTTCGACCGGCTGCGCCGGGCCGTGAGCCAGATGGGCCTGCTGACGGAGGGCATCCTCTGGCTGGCCCGCGAGCGCCGCGCCGAGGAGCGCTGCGACCTGCACCGAGTCTCGCGAGAGCTGCTCGCGCTGTACGGGCACCTGCGGCGCAGTGACGGCGTCGAGCTCACGATTGAATCCGCGGGCGAAGTCCACGCGCCCGTCCCTGCATCCGTCGCCAGGGTGATGATGGGCAACCTCCTCAAGAACGCTCTCGCCTACACGAACGAAGGGCGCATCGTGATCACCATCGAGCCTTCGGCATGGACCCTGACCGACACAGGGGTTGGCTTTGGCCGCGCCGAGCCTGGGAGCGAGAGCCACGGCATCGGCCTGTCACTGGTGGAACGGTTGGCCCAGCGCTTCGGGTGGGCGTTGTCCATCCACGCACTGGAACCCCGAGGCACGCGCGTGCGGTTGAGCTGGCGCGGAGAGGGCGACACGCCAGCCATGAGTTGAAGCGAGCGTTTGGCCTGGCAGCCGTGGCTGTGCTGTCATCGACTGCCATGACAGCTGCCTTCGCCATCCGCGGCATCATGAGCGCAGCCGCTCTCCTCGCCCTTGGCGGGTGCGGCTCGGCCACCGTCGGCGGTGGAGGAAGCCCTGCGCGCGCGAAGTGGGTCGGGTCAGTCGTCAGGACTCCGGATGGCGGCCAGCTCCGGACGACCATCTATTACGGCCCCTGGCAGTGCAGCGCCGCGTTATTGTCCCGCTGCGAGTCAAAGTGCGCGGCGCTGCATGTGGCTGGCCGACATCAAGGCCGACTGGCAGGGGCGCTACCTCTTCATGCCCGCGGAGGCCGGTGGTCGCATGGCCATCACCCACTGCTGCTGCGACTACCCGTCCGTGCCCGACGGGGAGGCACAGCGGAAAATCTGGGAGCGCGGTCGCACAGCCTTCCGGCGTGACTGGAGTACAGAGTTCGGCGACTGGCCGAAGACGGGCAAGACGAGTTGGCCCGGCCACCACATCTACGACCTGCTGCATGGAGGTCCTCCGCTAGCTCCTGGCAACATTCTTCCTGTCCCGCCCGACGTACACCTCGAGTTCAACAGCGCCTACCCCGCCTGCTATGCACCCGGGGGAAAGTGGCTGGCACCAGGCCCCGAGCGGCCCTACGTGGACTGAGGGCACCACCATGTCCATGGACAGACTGCTGAAGGAGTTCTCCCGCCTCCACTTCCCCCGTCCACCAGCGACTCCGTCGGAGGTCGCAGCCTTCGAGGCTCGCATCGGATGGAAGCTGGATGCGGACCTGCGCGCCTTCTACCTGCATTCCGATGGCGGAACGCTTTTCGAGGAAGAGCCCGACGCGAGCTACCGCATTCTCTCGCTCGCGGAGATCCGCCGGGCCCGCGTTGCCATCATGGGGCGAGACACCAACGAGTATGGGGCGCCCTCCCAGTACACGTTGGTAGACATGCAGGACACCAACTACGTCATCCTGGACGTGGCCCAGCAGGCCGGCGGCTCGTATCCGCTCTTCGATGCGTGGCATGAGACGTATCCAGTAGCGAAGCGCATCGCCTCCTCGTTCGCGGAGTTCCTGGATCGTGCGATGCGTAGCGACGGCTTCTCGTACTGGCTCGACGGGTGAACACCGTTCCCAGCATCAGCACGGAAGGGTGGCGGCGCAGGCGCCCTTGCCGAGGACGCTCACGCCTCGCCAGCGCCCTCCATCAGAAAGTCGATGACGGCGCGCACGGCGGGAAGCTGGCCCCTGCGGTGTGGCGTCAGGATCGTCGTCGTCACCGTGCCCGCGGTCCAGGCGGGAAGCACACGCACCAGCCGCCCGGCCTCCACGTCCACGCGGGTGAACGTCTCCGGTAGACAGACGACGCCCAGTCCGGCCGTGGCAGCCTTCAATAGCACCAGCGACTCATCGGCGGTCATGCGCGCCCGCGGCATCACGGTGACCGTCTCCCCCGCCCTCCCGCGCAACCGCCATTGCGCGGCCGTGGCACTGGTCAGGAGGCCGTCGTGTTCACTCAAATCCTCGGGCCTGCGAATCCTGCCGCGGCTGGACAGGTAGCCGGGCGACGCCACCAGGATGGTGGACTCCACCGCGAGCCGGCGCTGCACCAGGCCTGATGCGGGCAAGGGCGAAAAGTGACTGCGCACCGCGATGTCGAACCCCTCCTGCACCAGGTCCACGAAGCGGTCCGTCGCGTGGAGCTCGACGCGCACCTTGGGATGCGCCAGCGCCAGCAGTGGCAGACGGTCCGCGAGCCGGAACTGCGCCGTGGGGACCGACGTGGTGATCCGCACCACGCCACTCGGCTCCGCCTGCCTGCGGCGCACCACGTTCTCCGCGGCCTCCGCCTCCATCACGGCGGCGCGGGCATGGTCGAGGAAGTCCCGCCCCACCTCCGTCAGCGTGAAGCTCCGCGACGTGCGCTGGATGAGCCGGGCGCCCAGCGCGTCCTCCAATTCGGCCACGCGCTTGCTCACCGTGGACTTGGGAATGCCCAGCCGCCGCGCCGCCGCGGCGAAGCCACCGCTCTCCACAGCCTGGACGAAGAGCTGGAGGTCATTGAGATTCAAGGGCCGCGCCTCATCGTCCACGGGTGTGGACCTTGCGTTCGCGTTCCGCTGTCTACACGGCGCGCATCGTCACGGCCATCTTGTCCGCATCGAAGGCATCACGCCTTCGCCTTCGGACAGGAGCTTCACCATGGCACTGCCTACCCTCTTCTACGGTGTCCCCTCTGGCTGCTCGTTCGGCTCCATCGTCGCGCTGGAGTGGCTGGGCCGGCCCTACCAGCTGTGCCGCATCGCCATGCCGGAGGACGTCACCAGCGCGGACTACCGCCGGATCAACCCCATCGCGGAGACGCCCACCCTGATGACGGAGACGGGCGCGCGCATCAGCGAAAGCATGGCCATCCTCAATCACCTGGGCGCGCGCGGAGTGGACACCGGCCTGTCGTTCGCCCAGGGCACCGAGGACTTCGACCGGTTGAACCAGATGCTCGCGTACCTGAACACCACCTTCTTCAGCGCCTTCTCGCCGCTCTGGTACGCGATCGAGCACGCCGAACTGCCGGAGTCCGAAAAGCAGGCGCTGCGCAACCTGGGGGCCCGCAAGGTGATCTCCGCGCACGCGAACCTGTAGGCACTGATGGGCGACACGCCGTGGCTTCTGGGCGACCACCGCACGCTGGCGGACGCCTACTTCATCGGCATCGCCCGGTGGACCCGGTACCACGAGGTGCTGGACCGCCGCGACTACCCGAAGCTCCAGGGCCTCTTCGAGCGGCTGGAGGCGGACGCTGGCGTGCGCTTCGCCCATGCCATTGAAAAGGGCGAGACGCCTCAGAGCAGCGGAGCATTCCAGGGGCACATCCGCCTCGCGGAGGCCCTGCGACGGCTGCCCGCGTGAACTGGGGAGCCCCGTCCGCCCGCTCTCCCAGGAACGGGCGGCGAAGCCATCGACGTCAAGGGTTCAGGGCGCGGAACACCGCGTCCACCACCTCCTGCTCGGTGGGGAACGCCAGGCCAGTCTTCTTGATGACGACCTTCCCATCCACCGCCACTTCAAAAACCCCCGACCCGCCCTTCTTCAGTTCCGCATCCAACTCCAGTTCGTCCTTCAGTGCGGCCGCCGCACGGGCGGCCCGGGGCAGGTATCCTCAAGCGGTACAGTAGGTGATGGAAACCTTCGCGTCGGCCATGGTGCGCCTCCTGACGGAATGGGACACCGCGCGAGGATGCGCGGCACCTGCACCATCGTGGCGCCCAGCCCCGCCCCGCGCCAGCCCTCCGGAGGCGCAGCGGACGGCCCTGTGTCTCGCGCAGAGCGTTGGACGTCATACAGGCCGTACAAGCTCCAGCCAGCGGGCCAGCGTCAGGTCGGTATAGGGGCCTTGTCCCAAGCCATAGGCGCCCAGCGAAAAACCATCGTTCCACTCGACGATGGCGGTTTGACCGGACTCGAGCACGCCGAAGTCGACCGCATATCCTGCTGTACCCTCTCCAGATTCCTCCAGCAGTTGGACGGCCCGCCTGACCTGCTCTTCATCAATTCGATGTGCAGGGTCGCCTCCATAGTGGCGAATCCCCACAACGGTCCCCTGCACGACGAAGACCCGGAACTCGCTCTGCCATCGGACCACTTCCGAGCAGAGGATCTCCGTGCTCGCCGATGCGCGCTCCAGATAGAGCAGATCTTCCACTGACGCGAAGACGTGTCCCGTGAATCGTTTACGGCGCCCATGGGGTTTGGCGAAAACCGGAGGGCCTGCTTCTTGGAGTATGGCCGCCTTCAGGTCTCTCACGGTGCTCCGCTAGACACGCCGGTGGAGAAAGGAACTCAGGCTCGGCGGATAATCGTGGGTCTCGGGTGCAGGGATTCCGAGTTGTTTCAGCGCTCCCAGCACAGTTGGTACGTCACCCGCCACCAGGACGTCCCGAGCAAACGATACCTGGGGCCCTGGAGAGCTGCTTCGCGGTAAATGTCTCGACGGCAATCTGGAGAGCGTGAGCAGGGAGTCCCCCACGTGTTCTACGACCCGCTCACGTTGGCGCCTCCGAACGTGAACGGGATGAGCGCCTCGAGTTGGATGGAGCGACGAAGGTCGACGCGAGCCGCGATGTCGCCGCGCTCAATTACGAGCAACTCCGCGCTGACACCGATGAGTTCCGCGGGTTCGTAGAACCCATCAGCGATGCGCGCCGAGAGTTCTTCAAGTCGCGTGCAGGGAAGACGCGCGGCGCCAATCGCAATGGCATACCAGCTGACGTCGATGTGGCGAGTCCAGCCCTTCTTCGCGCCGAAGAAGCGGACGACCTCCTTGATGCACTGACCCACCCCATCGAGCACGTCGTGGCTCCAGGGGGCACCGGCGAAGCGCGAACGCGCGGCGCGATACGATGCGAGGATCCGATCTGTGCTTCACGCTGCGGCACGATTGCGACGCACTCCGCGCCGCGCAGGGAGATGCCGATCCACTTCAAGAAGCCAGGCTTCACACGGTTCAGGGCGCCGAGGCAGGCTGTGCGTATCGGTGCTGTTGCCCGGAAACATGAAACGCGCGATGCAGGGCAAGATTCGCCCGGATCGCCTGCCGCGCGGGCTCGGGGAGATGATCCCAACGCAGGCGGAGTCCGGGCTTGACACCAAAATGGAGCGCTGTCTCGCGCTGCAACTGGTCCGATTCCAGAAGGTTGCCGTCGGCTGCGAATGAGATCAGGCCCTGGTCGAAAAGAGCATCCAGCGGGCTCGAGAGCAACAAACCGTTGTTCACATCGCCTCGCAAGGACTCATCCAGCCGCCACGCCACGATATGGGACGCGCGAAGCTGTCCATTGCAGGGAACGCCGTGCACTGAGCACGAACCAGACCAGCGGCGCAGAAGTTCACGCCGAAACGCAGCATGCTGCGGACCGCGAACCCAGATTTCACGCAGGATTTCGGACGCGGGAAGGTTCGGACTTTCTTCCGGAGACGAGGGCGGCAGAGCGGTCGCCGCAGAAACAAGAGAATTCCACGCTTCGGACGCGATGAACTGTCCGCGCAGGGCATCGAGGATGCGCACCACGCCCTTTGAAGGGTTGCCCCATTGAGCTACCGCATAGGCCACATACCCCTGGAGGGAGGTCATCAGTCCCGGAATGGACTCCGCGCCGAAGCGATCCACGATGCTATCCACGAAATACTGCGTCGCCTCCGCACTCATTGGGGAACTGAACCCCTGCCCCAGTCGCAAACACCGATAGTTATTAAGCAGCACTTCAGCACTGCCGGCATTCATCGCCTGCTCTTCAACCAACGCAGCGATCGCCTCCGCACGTGTCTTATGTCCGTCAACCACTTGCTCCGCCCATTCACAAGCGGCCGCGAACTGTTCCGGCTTGTGCTTCGCGGACCTCGTCCTGCCCGTTACCGACTCCGCAAGGGCTTCGTCCGTCACCTCTTCACCTCCATCATGAGGCGTCGCCGAATCCACCACCTCATTCTCAACCTGGTATTCCGTGGACGCGGCTGCCTCACCCAAAAATTCCCGGTAGCGACGAACTGCAACTGCCACATCGTCTACGACCTTGAGCGGAATACGCTGGCGCAGCTCCGCATCCGTGCTCAACAAGTTTAGAAAGCTGTCGAGCTCGTCACCGGATGCGTTCTCGACATCTCGGCCCGTAAGGAGGGACAGCTTCCGCAGACGAGAGACATAATCTCCCGCAGCGGCGCGACTCAGCGGCCGCCCCGTCGTTTCCGAGGTATATCTCGTCTGGAGCCAAGCACGGAAGTCATCAAAAGGCATGCGACTATCTTGGCTGAGTTTCAGCCATCTGTCTCCTGGGTCTTGGGCTCGCCGGAGGCACTCGCGCGATGCGATTGACGCCACGAGGACCGAGGCTCGAACCAGCGTCGACATCCTGGTGAACGTGGACGTCAGTCGATATTCGGCCAGGTCAGGATGCCCTGCGAAGCGGGGATGCGCTCAAGACTGGCGAACCCGTTCTCAGGCTGCGGCGGAACCTCTACGTACACCCGCCCATCCAGTACGCCCATCTGAAGCGACATGGCTCAAGCGCCGTACCCAAGATCCTTCCAGACGCAGCAACTCAGGAGAGCGGCTGGAGCCCCGAGCCTCAGCCACATCCATCCCCATGCGCTCGTCCAGGGCAGGAGCCCAGTTCCTCACGAATTCGCGGATTCGCCGCATCTGTGCTCCAGTGGGCTCCCCTCCCCCTTTCATCCATGACCACCGGAACCCCTTCGTCTCCTCATGAGCCGGGCATGCGGCGCGCGGTATCGCGCTGGGAAATCGTCGGCTTCTCCATCAACGACGTCATCGGCAGCGGTGTCTACCTGCTGCCGGCGGCGGCCGCCGCGAACCTGGGCTCGGCCAGCACTGGCGCCGTCGTGCTCGCGGGGCTGGCGGTGCTGCTGCTCGTGCTCTGCTTCGCGGAGGCGGCCAGCTACTTCGACAAGCCCGGCAGCGCCTATCTCTACACGCGTGAGGCCTTTGGAGAACGGGTGGGGTTCCAGGTCGGCTGGATGACGTGGCTGGCGCGCGTCTCGTCCGTGGCCTCGTTGTCCGTCGGCTTCTCCCGCGCGCTGGGCTTCCTTTGGCCCGCTGCGAACTCAGGCGTGGGCCAGGGACTGGCCATCGCCGTGCCCCTGCTCGCGCTCACCGCCATCAACGTCGTGGGCGTGAAGGGCGGCGCTCGCACCGCGGTGTTCCTCGCCGTCACCAAGACGGTGCCCCTGCTGGTGTTCATCGCCGTGGGGCTCTTCTCCGTGTCCGTGCCGCTGGCGACGTCGGTGGCTCCCAGGGAGGGAGGCAACCTGGGGGCCGCGGTGCTGCTGCTGCTGTTCGCCTATGCCGGCTTCGAGAACACGGCGGCTCCGGCCGGTGAGTTCAAGAACCCACGCCGCGATGTGCCCTTCGCGCTCATCGTGCAGATTGGCGTGGTCACGCTCATCTACACGGCGGTGCAGTGGGTGGCCCTGGGCACGTTGCCCGGAGTCGCGGACGCGCAGACGCCGCTCGCCAACGCCGCCGCGCGGTTCCTCGGGGGGTGGGGTGGGCTCCTCATGACGGTGGGCGGGGTGCTGTCCATCCTGGGGACCAACAGCAACACCGTGCTCGCCGGGCCGCGCTACCTGTACGCGCTGGCGCAGGACGGCTTTGGCCCCGCCGCGCTCGCCACGCTGCACCCGCGCTACCGCACGCCGACGGTCGCCATCCTCACGCAGACGGCCATCGCGCTGCCCCTGGCGTTCTCCGGCTCGTTCGAGGTGCTCGCCACGCTCTCCGTAGTGGCCCGGCTCGCCACGTACTTCGGCACGGCCCTGGCGGTGCCCGTGCTGCGCCGCAAGCTCCAGGCGCCCCCGAACGCGTTCCGCATCCCCGGTGGGCCCGTGATTCCCCTCGCCGCCGCCGCGCTGTGCGTCGTCTTCGCGCTGAGCGCGGAGAAAGAGAACCTCGTCGCCGGGGCCATCGCACTCGCGGTGGGCTTCGTGCTCTACAGGTTCCAGCGCAAGCCGGACGGGAAGGCGGCGCTCGGATAGCGCCCCGCCCCCCGCGGCCCCTTCGCCGCGTTCGCGGAAATGAACGGCGCTACGGCTTGCGCTTCGGGGGAGGGACGGCGGCAGCGGCGGCTTCGCGCAGCTTGTCCTTCTTGCTCTTGCGCCGGCCCTTCACGCCGCCGTTCGCATCCAGCGGCGGTGCGGCGGACACGGCGGTCTGCGTCGGTTCGAAGCCCGCCACCTGCTCTCGCGCGACGGACAGGTGGTTGCGCTTCTCGATGAGACGGAAGTGGGCTTCGGTGTCCGCGCTGACGAAGCTGATCGCCACGCCCTGGTCGCCCGCCCGCCCCGTGCGGCCAATGCGGTGCACGTAGTCCACGGTCGAACGCGGCAGGTCGTAGTTCACGACCGCGGGCAGGCCCGCGATGTCCAGCCCGCGCGCGGCGACGTCGGTGGCGACGAGGACTCGCACGCGCTTCGCCTTGAAGTCCGCGAGCGCCCGCGTGCGGGCCCCCTGGCTGAGGTCTCCGTGCAGCGACGTCGCGGGGATGCCGGCGCGGTTGAGCTTCAGCGCGACATGGTCCGCCGCGTAGCGGCTGGCGACGAACGTGAGGACGTGGGACCACGCGTGGGTTTCCAGCAACTGCCGCAGGAGCATCGTGCGCCGGGGCGCATCCACCTGGATGGCCCGCTGGCGGATGAGGTCCGCGGAGGGCAACTCGCCGTCATCGACGTCGATGCGCGTGGGCTCGTGCAGCAGTCGCTCCGCGAACGTACGCACGGCGGGCGGGAACGTGGCGGAGAACAGCAGGTTCTGGCGGCGCGCGGGCAGGAGCGTGAGCAGGCGGTTGAGTTCGTCAGCGAAGCCCAGGGAGAACAGCCGGTCGGCTTCGTCGAGCACCAGCGTCTCCACCTCTCCCAGCCGGAGCGCGTTCTGATCCACCAGGTCCAGCGCGCGGCCCGGTGTGGCCACGACGATGTCCGCGCCGCCCCGGAGCGCCAGCATCTGCGGGTTCGCGGAGACGCCGCCGACCGCGAGGCACGTCTTCAGCGGCTTCTTCAAGTGACGGCCATACCGCTGGAGGGAGTCGGCGATCTGGGCGGCGAGCTCTCGCGTGGGGACCAGGATGAAGGCCCGCACCGGCCGGACCGCCCCACCCGGCCGGGCGCGCAAGGCCTCCAGGAGGGGCAGCAGGAACGCCGCGGTCTTCCCCGAGCCCGTCTTCGCCGAAGCCTGGACGTCGCCGCCGCGCAGCACCACGGGGATGGCCGCGCGCTGCACCGGCGTGGGTTCGTCGTATCCAAGTTCGGCCACGGCGCGGGCGAGCGCGTCCGACAGGCCAAGTGAAGCGAAGGTCATGGGAGGGGAGCCCTGGGTGGCTGGCACGGCACGGACAACCCTACCCTACCTGGGGTGTCCGGGCAGGTAGATGGAAGCGGTGGAAGCGGCTCCGGGTGACCCGCTCGAGGCCTCCGGGACACCCTCCAGCCGCGCCAGGAACTCCGGGGCGCGCTGGCGGACGAACTCCATCAGAAGCGGCCAGTCCCTCCGCGGCTTCTCTCAGAGGTTGCTTTCCTCGGTGTCCGGATCCAGGCGCACGAGGTACGGCGGGACGGTCCACTTCAGGGCCTGGTCCAGGTTGCCCACCCTTGCGCTTCCGAGGAGCAGGATGGGGGCGAGCGCCATTCCCGTGATGAAGTCCCCGGTGCCGTCGATGCGCCGCCGGTACTCGGCGATGGCATCATTGAGGTGGGTGGTGCCACCGCGCGAGCCGATCAACGCGTTCAACATGCCCGCGGCGTTCACGCCCTTGGTCACCGCCGCCCGCAGCGCCTCCCTGTACTCGTCGTACTCCTCTTGCGTGAGCAGACGCCGCTGACGGATCCGCTTGAGGTAGCGGAGCTTCGGAATCAACGCGTCGCTCTGGTCACGCAGCAGGCTGCCCATGAGCGGGACCTGTCCCGCCGGGTCGTTGTGGAAATACTGCTGCGTCAGGTCCATGTCGCCCAGCGAGATGTCGACATCCATGTGGATGCCCCCGACGAAATAGAGATAGAGCAGTCGCGCCAGGTCCGAGAAGTATTTGACGTCATCCCAGATGCCAGCCAGCGCGGAGCGGCCGGCCCGGCTCGCCAGCTTCGTCAACCAGCCACCGCTGTCGAGCCGCTCGATGGCGAGGACCCGGAAGCCCGCCTGCTCCAGCCTGTGCCGTTGGGTGGCGCGCAGGGGCCGCTTGTCCTCGGGCGCTTGAGGGCGCTTGGAGAAGATGAAGATGCCCTTCGTCTTCGCGATCGCCTCTTCGAGGTGCGAGTCCAGCACCCGCTCGACCTCCTCGGAATACCAGAGGTGACTCGTCCAGCCAGCCTGCTTCGCCCGGAGCCCATCGGCGATCAACTCGTCGACCACCGCGGGACGCATGGGTCCGCCGGTCCAGAAGCGATGGATGTTCTTCGGGATGGCGTGCGTCGTCCCCATCGGAGAGCCGAGGATCCCCGAGATGATCCGCGCCTCCTCGGCTTGACTGGGATGCCGGTGCATCTGCCCGGTGATCAAAGCGCGGGGCATGGCGAAGAGGCCTCGAGGGACCTCCAACAAGGGCGCGGGCGTGAGGCTCACGGACGGGCGGGACCTCCGGATATCGAACAGCCGAACGGGCGTCTCCCCCACGCGCGGCCCCTGGGGACCGTGCTCCGTGCAGATGCCGATCGAGCAGAAACGACACGTGTCGCGAACCCACTCACCGATAAGCGCTCCACTTCGATGCGCCGGGTCATGGCAGATTCCCAGATCACAGAATGTACACATGGCCTGCGTCCTCGAAGGGTGAACGAGCGTCGAAAGCAGGCAGTCTGTCCGCAGGCACGTGGAACGGGAATGGGTGCGCCGGGACCTCCGCCCCCTGCCTCGGTGGAGCATTCTTGAATTTCCGGCAGGGGTGAGGGGTGGAGGAAGCCTGAAGAATCCCTCCGAGAGCACCCTTGCCCGAGCGCTCGGACTGCTGCCGGAGGGGGCCTTCGAGACGCACGATGACGTCGCCGTGGTAGGCGCGGGGCCCGCGGGGCTCGCCACCGCCGTCCCGCGCTCGCGAACCTCGCTCCGGAGGTGCCTGACCTGTGGGCCCGTGGGCTGCTGCGACGACTCGCCATCACGCCACGCGACCCAGCACTTCCACGCCAGCGCCCATCCGGTCATCAAATCGTTCGAGATGAGCGCGCCCTAGGCACCTGCGTCATCGCGCCACAGGTTGGGCCGGCTCGCGAACAGCTCCGTCAACCATTCGATGAAGACCCGCGCCCCGGCGCCCAGCTGACGTGTGGGTGGGTAGACCAGGAACAGGGGCCGGGGTTCGGGCCGCCAGCCGTCCAGCACCCGCACCAGCTCCCCGGACGCGAGGTAGGGCTCCAACACGAAGCGCGGCGCGAACATGACGCCCAGGCCGGCGAGCCCCGCGGCCAGGTATGCGTTGGTTTCGTTGAGCGTGAGCAGGCTTCGCCCCTGGACCTCCAGCCGCTCGCCCTCGCGAACGAAGACGATGGGGAGCTCCTTGCCGCTCAGCGACGAGAAGTAGCTGACCACCGCGTGCGCCGGACCCGCCAGCTCCAACGGGTGGAGGGGCGCGCCGTGGCGCTCCAGGTAGCGGGGGGATGCGCACAGCCAATAACAGAGGTCGCCCAGGTGCCGTGCCACCAGGGACTCGTCCTTCACCGGGCCTCCGCGAATGGCGCAGTCGACGTTGTCCGCGAGGAGGTCCACGACACGGTCACTCACGCCCAGCTCGATGTGCATCTGGGGGTAGCGTGCGTAGAACGACGGCAGCGCGGGGATGAGCAGCAGCCGGGAGATCGTCCCACTCGACTCCACCCGCAGGCGCCCCCGGGGACCGCGCCGTGACTGGGACAACGTGGCTTCGAGCTCCCGCACCTCGCCCAACAGCCGCAGGGCCTGCTGGTAGTAGGTCATGCCCTCCGGGGTGACCGTCACGCGGCGCGTGGTGCGGTGCAGCAGCTTCACGCGCAGATGAGCCTCCAGCTGTTGGATCAGCCGGGTCACCGCCGCCTTCGGGCGGCCCAGCGCATCCGCTGCCTTGGTGAAGGTGCCGGTCTCCACCACGCGGACGAAGGCTTCCATCGCCGTGAACGTGTCCATCTTCGACCTTCCGATTGTTTCAGCGGTGAAACGCAGTGTGCGAAGGGCTCCCGTTTATCCCAGCGGAGGCGGGGCGTATCTCCTCACGCATGAAAACGACCCCTGCTCGCGGTGCCTTCTTCGCTGTGTCTCGCGCCCTCACCCTGCTGATGCTGAGTGGTGCTCCCCTGCTTTCGTCCTCCGTCCACGCCGCCCCGCCCCAGGTCCGGACCCAGGCCCCCGGGTTCCATCGGATGATGCTCGGCGACTTCGAGGTCACCGTGCTGTCCGACGGAACTGTTCCCCAGACCGTGAGCCAGGTGGCGACGGGCACGACGCCAGGGCGGGTGAAGGAGCTGCTCTCGCGCGACCACCTGGAGGATCCGGTCGAGCTGTCCATCAACGCCTTCCTCATCAACACCGGCACCGCGTTGGTGCTCGTGGACACAGGCGTGGGGAGCTTCTTCGGCCCTGGCGTGGGAGGCCAGCTCCAGCAGAGCCTCCAGGCGGCGGGCTACCGTCCCGAGCAGATCGACGTGGTGTTGCTGACGCACATCCACTCCGACCATTCGGGTGGGCTCATGTCCAAGGTGAGCCGGGCGTTCCCCAACGCCATCCTCCGGGTGCACGCGCGAGAGGCAGGCTTCTGGCTGGGGCGCGATGACCGGGCGAAGGGACCGGTGGACCCGAAGTACTTCGAGGAGGCTCGGGCGATGGTGGGGCCGTACCAGGACGCGGGGAAGCTGAAGGCGTTCGGAGATGGAGACGCCATCGTTCCAGGCATCCGGGCCATGCCGACCCCGGGACATACGCCGGGGCACAGCGCCTACGTCGTGGAGAGCCGTGGAGCGCGGCTGGTCCTGTGGGGCGACCTGATGCACTTCGGCTCGGTGCAGTTGCGCGAGCCTTCGGTGACGGTCGCCTACGACGTCGATGAGCGCGCGGCCGCGGCGCAGCGGGCGCGTGCGTTCACGGAAGCGGCGAAGCGCGGTGACCTGATCGGCCTCGCGCACATGCCCTTCCCGGGTCTGGGCCGGCTGAGCGCCGAGGGCAAGGGCTACCGGTGGATCCCGCTCAACTACAGCTCCGGCCAGCGCTGGGAGGGCACGAAGGCCAGGGCGGAGTGAGAGGGTTCCGTGCCGGCCCATCGGGGCCGGCACGGCGATCTTCGAGCGTGACCTGCCACCCGGATTGCTCCCTTCCCCACCGCTTACGTAGGATTTCGGCTTCGCGTCCTCCCCTCCTCTCAAGGACCCAAGCCATGCGATACACGCGCAAGAACATCGCCGAGTTGCTCGATACGGTGCAGGGCAGCCCCGACGTCATGGGCTTCTGGACGTCAAACTTCGCTGGCTCCGCCTTCACCCTGGTCCCATCCCCTGGAGGCATGATCTGGCAGGACGTCTACGCGCCCAGCCGCCAGATCTGCGAGGACGGCATCCCGTACGGCACCGAGGACGGCATGAACAATCACTGCGGCGGCACCGGCTACTGAGCTTCTCGCGGCGAGCCTCCATCGCATAGCCTCGTCCAGATGCGATGCGGATCCCATCGGTGGGCTGCCTTCGGCCCTCACCTGACCATTGAGCGTGACGTCCCCCGCTTCGTGAGAGGGGCGTGCAGGGTTGCGCTGATCGCGGCCCTCTCCTTCCCCGGCGTTGCGCTCTTCGTACCTTCCCTCTGGAGCGCATGGCCGGCATGGGCCATGGCGCTCCTCGCCTGCATGTGGGCCGCCGACCAACTGACGTCCGACTGGAAAGCGCTGCTCAACAAGGAAACACAGCTCTTGAAGCTGCGGTCCGGTGTCGGCGTGTTCTTCTCCGCGAACACGCACCCGCTCGGGTCTTTTACGTCCGTGGCCCTCTCCCCCCGCGGAAAGGCTGGGGGAGGCTCCATCGACTGGGGATTCTACTCAGTGGAGTTGAAGTCCCCGACACGCACCGTGGCGGTGTCGGGGAGTAACGACCGGGACGAGGCGCTGGAGCTCGCCCAAGCCCTCTCTCGTTTCCTCGGCGTTGATTTGAGTGTGGACGGCGGACACGCGCGCCCCGCGGATGCCCGCCTCGAAGCAGCGCCACTTGACGGCGAGCGGGCGCCACCGTCACTCCCCCCAGGCAGTCGTATCCGGGCCCGGCAGGGTGCGCAGGGTCTGGTGTTGCAGCTGCCAGGCTGCGGCTGGAGGCCCCTGTTCGTAATGAAGGCGGGCATCGCGCTTGTCATCGCGGTAGGTGGACCCACCGTCTTCGGGCTGGCCTGGGTGCGCACGTACGGCCTCCGACAACTCACCTCCGCGGAGCCGCTGATGGCCCTCGCCATCTTCCTTGGCCTGGGCGGACTCCTTCTGTGGAGTGTCATCCGGGAGGTCAATATGGGTTGGTCTCTCGTCGCGTCCTCACGGGGCATTGAGCATTCGCGCACCGGGGGCGGGAAGCCGGGAGAAGCCACACGACTCCCAGCGTCGCAGATCGAGGACATCGACCTGCGTGAGCCGGAGGAGAAGCTCTTCGGTAGCTTGACCGTCGTCATCGAGCACAAGAAGGGCTTCGTGCGGATGGGGGCGGGGCTGTCCCGGGAAGAACTCGAATGGACGGAGACCATGCTGCGCCGAGCGCTGGCAACCCACCGGGGGCCGAGATAGGCCTGCCCCAGGGGCCGCATGGGCCAGAGCCCATCCGGCCCCGTTGAGGCTCAGGGCGATCGGAACCAGCTCGCCGTGAAGCTCCCGGAGACTTCCGTGAATGAATCGGGCCCCGTCATCGTGATGGTCGTAGAAGTCGGCAGAGGATACGGCGCAGGACTTGCGCAGGTTCCTGATCCACGGTGGTTGCGCGTCCCAGTGTAGGTCCCGGCAGTGGAGCCCGGGGTCAGTCCCGAGAACTTCACATCACCCGTCCGCCAACAGCCATCTCCGTTGTTCGACATGATTCCGGAGCCGCTGCTGTCGATGGTGAAGCAGCCAGGCCAGCTCGCGTGGCACCACTTCCCCACCAACGGATCCGTCGAGGAGAGGACGGCCGCCTTCTGGGCCGACAGGTCCGTCTGCTCATCCATGGCGCCGCCACAGGCCGTGAGACAGAGGACTGCGAGGGCCGCGAACATTGCTTGTCTATTCATCGGGTGTCTTTCCTTGGAAGATCGGCTTGAGGCGATTGCCACTCTTCAAGACCCCACAATAAATGGCAAGCAATATGGGTGACCCTGCGAGCCTGACCTCTGGTGCAAGGGCATGCCGGCATGGGGTGTGGGCATACCCAGGGATTGGCGAAGCTGCCGCGGAACCTCAAGGAGGGGCTCCCACGGGCTTTTGTGGAGGGCGTCACATACACAACAGCAATCCAAACACCGCCAACAAACGTTTCCGCCTCCAATAAAACCCATCCACGCTTTTCCGCCTTTCCCCAATGGCTTACTCAAAATTCGGAATTATCATCCGCCCACCCATTCCACACACGGAGGTAGCGCCATGATGAGCCGTATGAAGTGGTTGGTCGCGATTGGCAGTCTGATGTTCGCGGCGGGCTGCGGGCCCTTGGAATCCGAGCAACCCCTCGACACAGCACCGTCCAGTGAGGTTAACCGTCCGGCCAATGACGTGCCGGCAGGCTTGATGACAGACGCGGACCGTGCTCGGCGAGCGCCGCGAGGAGTCAGCTGTTCAGGGACTGGGCTGGAGGGGTGACTCGGGCGGGTCAGCAGCGCGTCGCCGCTTCCACTCGTGAGGTAGCAGTTCACCGATGCGCGAGTGCGGGTGCGTCTGCACGCGCAGCAGCATGTCGGCCAGGTACGTCTCGGGATTGACGCCGTTGGCCTCGCAGGTGGCGACGAGGGCATAGAGGCCGGCGAGATTCGCCCCCG
>NZ_RAWC01000140.1:0-23339 GCF_003611685.1 Corallococcus sp. CA049B
GGGGTGAGCGGGGCGGCCTGCTCGGAGTGGCGCACGTCGGGCGGGGGCTCCAGCCGGACGGCGTCCGCGCGCTCGCGGGCCTCTTGCGGCGTGGGCGCGTCCATCACCCACTTCCCGGCCTCCACGCCGTTCTGCCCGGTGTGGGCGTCCTGGAGGCCGGCGAAGCCCTGGTCCTTGAGGGCCTGCTCGAAGGCGGCCTTGCCCTCCGCGGCGGGCGGGTGCTGCGCGGCGGCCTCCGCGTAGGCGGCGAAGAAGGCCCACAGGCGGGCCACCCGGTCCGACGAGGGCAGCGACGAGGGCCGCACCTGCGCGGCCAGCAGCGCCCCGTCCGACGCGAAGCGCTTGCCCACCGCGAGGTGGCTCTCCAGGTCGTTCAGGTCCGCAGGGAGGAGCGACTCCACGTCCAGCACCGGCCCGCGCGCCTCGCCCGCGCCCAGGTAGGGGCTGGCGGTGGTGGGGGCGGAGCCGGGCGTCCGGAAGCCGTCGGTGCCCTTGCGCCGGGGCCCCTGGGTGGCCGTGCCGGGGGACTCGAAGCCCGTGCCGGCGTCCGCGCGGGGCGCGCGCGTCGTCCCGCCGCCCCTGTCGGTGCGAGGGGGAAGCGGGCCCCGGTTGGGAACGCCCACGCGGGCCGAGCGCGCGCCCGCCTCCTGCGGCGTGCCGTCCGCGTCGCCGCCCTCCGGGGAGTCACCGGCCTCCAGCCCTTCGTCGCCGGGGAGGCCGGGCTCGCCGCCGGTCTCCAGCCCCTCGCCGCCAGGGAGCCCTTCTGCTCCGGGCTCTCCTCCCGGCTCCAGACGCGCGCCGCCGTCGGCCTCCGGCGGAAGCCCCACGGGCGGAGCCCCGATGCGGGTGCGGTCACCGGGCGAGGTGGTGGGGGTGGAGGTCTCCATCCCGTCATCGCGGAACGGAGACGCCGGCGACGAGGTCGCGGGCCCCGAGCGCCCACCGCCGGAGCGGGGACCACCAGGGCCGGGAGGACCTCCTGCGCGGGGGCCGCGGATGTCGCCGACGTTTCCCATCACGAGGGATTCTCTCACAACGAGAACCCCGAGTTGCATGGGGGGCTACTCGCCCTCGCGCTCCACCTCCACGGGGGTCGTCATCCCGTTGGCATCCAGACGGACGCGGTACACGGCGTTGAGGCCGTCCCCGTCCGTGTCCGCGCGGGCGAAGCAGGACACCTCCGGTTCACCCACGGGGCTCTCCTCCACCCGCACCTCGTACTGGAGGTGAACGGAGGGGCCGGGGTCGAAGCCGATGCGGCGGAAGTCCTCGTGGTCCTTGGGGAAGGGCACGGCCTCGCCCCGCTGGGGCACGGGGGCGGGAGCGGGCGCGATGGACACGTAGTCGCCGTGCTCGTCGCGGAAGCCCTGCACCGCGTCGCACAGGGCCAGCACCTGGACGCGGGCCTCGGTGGCCACCTGCTCCGGTGAGACGACTCCGGAGCCCTTCATCGCCGACAGCCGGACGATGAACAGGGCGGTGGCGACCACCGCCGCGAAGACGGTGACGGCGATGCCCGTGCGCACCGCCGTGTTGCGCGGGCGCGCGGGGCCGGGCGCCCCAGGCTCCGGCGACGAGGACATCAGGCCCACTCCCGGGGATTGCGCAGCACCTCCACCAGCCGGGCTTCGGGCGTGCCGGGCTCCGGGTGGTGGTCGTAGCGCCAGCGCACGCGCGGCGGCAGCGACATGAGGATGGACTCCGTGCGCCCCTGCGTCTCCAGGCCGAAGATGGTGCCCCGGTCGTAGACGAGGTTGAACTCCACGTAGCGGCCCCGGCGCACCTCCTGCCAGTAGCGCTGCTCCTCCGTCACCGGCGTGTCCTTGTGCTTCCGCGCGATGGGCAGGTACGCGGGGATGAAGCTGTTGCCGCACGCCTGCACGAAGGCGAACTCGCGCTCCAGGTCACCGCCCATGTTCTCGAAGAAGAGGCCGCCCACGCCGCGCGCCTCGCCCCGGTGGCGCAGGTGGAAGTACGAATCGCACGCGGCCTTGAAGCGCGGGTAGTACGTGGGGTCGTGCGCGTCGCACGCGGCCTTGTGCGTGCGGTGGAAGTGCGCCGCGTCCGCTTCGTCCAGGTAGTACGGCGTCAGGTCCGCGCCTCCGCCGAACCACGCGCGCCCGCCCTGGTGGATGAAGCGGTAGTTGGCGTGCACCGTGGGCACATGCGGGCTCCTCGGGTGCAGCACCAGCGACAGACCGCCGGCCCAGAAGGTGCGCCCCTCGCCCTGGAGCTTCCTGGCGAAGGCCTCCTCCAGCTCGCCGTGGACGATGGAGATGTTGACGCCCGCCTTCTCCAGGACGGCGCCATCCTCCAGCACGCGGCTGCGGCCGCCACCGCCGCCGGGGCGGCTCCACGCGTCCTCGCGGAAGCGGCCCTGGCCGTCCAGCTCCTCCAGCGCTCCGCAGATGTCGTCCTGGAGCTTCTGGATGAAGGCGGCCATGCGCCCCTTCAAACCCTCCACATCCACCGTCGCCGTCATGCCCGTCGTCTCCCTGTTTCGGTTTGAACGGGCGGACACACTACTAGGGGCCCCGGGCGGACGGGGCCTCGAAGTCCACGGGAGGCGTGGACGGCGCCAGGTTGCCCGCCGCGTCGAAGGCCTCGATGCGCGCGCGGTAGCTGCGCCCGTCCTCCAGGGAGAACGCCCCACCGCAGGCCTCATGGCCCAGATAAGCCGTATTGCCTTGCACGGGCAGCAGGTACTGCTGGGGAGAGATGCCCAGCCGGCGCGGCGACAGCTTCACCACCAGGAAGGCGGGGCTCTCCTCGCGCAGCGCGAGGTTGAGCTTCACGAAGCGCGCGATGCCCTGGGGCGAGCGACGCACGAAGCCCTCCGACACGGCGGGGCGCTTCACCCACTTGGGGGCCTTGGAGTCCGGTCCCTTGCCGCTCAGCCATGACGGCTGCGCGCCCACCTGGCCGTTGAGGAGGGCGATGTTGGGGAGCACCTCCTGCAGGTTCAGGAAGTAGCGCTTGTCCTGCTTCATGGGCTCCGCCAGCTTGAGGATGACGGTGGCGCGGCCCAGGGAGCTCTCCCAGCCCTTGGTGACCTTGAGCTTCACCTCGTGGTCGGTGGAGACGAGCTTCAGCGGCTTGCCCACCAGTCCCAGCACCGGCGACTTCGCGGTGCCCACGCCCTCCAGCAGGATGCGCATGTTGGTGGGGACGATGCCGCCGGGCGCGGGATACAGCTGCACTCCGTCCCCGGTGCACTGGGCGGAGGCGTTGACGGCGGACAGCAGGGCAGCGGCGAACACGAGGACTCGGAACACGATGCCGCGCAGTGTGCGCCGGGAAGGGCCGGGAGGGAAAGTCCCAGCGGACCCGGCCCTTCAGTGCTTGGGGCCTTCGTCCTCCTCCAGGGGGATGGTGCCGAAGCGCGCCTCGTAGCGCTGCACGTTCTCCTGGAGGGCCTTCAGCAGCCGCTTGGCGTGGCGCGGGCTGGTGATGATGCGCGAGCGGACGCGGGCCAGGGGCTGCTGCGGTTGGACGTAGAGGAAGTCCAACACGAACTCCGAGTCCGTGTGATTCACCAGGACCAGGTTGCTGTACTGGCCATTGGACACCTCTTCGGTCATCTGCACCTGGAGCTGCACTTCAGGGGGCTTCGTCGGAGTGTCGGCCATGAGTCAGGCGGCATAGCGCCTGGGGCCCGCCGTGGCCAGTGTCCTCCCCGTGAGCACGCGCTGGCGGGACATCGACGGGGAGTCCACCGCGCCCTTCGCGCTGGGGCGGGGGCCGGACGCCTGCCTGCTCCTGCATGGCTTCACCGGCAGTCCCTGGGAGGTGCGTCCCCTGGGCGAGGCCCTGGCGGCGCGGGGGATGCGCGTGGTGGCGCCCAGGCTTCCGGGCCACGGCACCACGCCGGAGGCGATGCTGCACGTGGACTTCCGCGACTGGCAGGCCTGCGCGGACGAGGCGCTGACGTCGCTCTCCGGACACCGCCGCGTGTTCGTCGCCGGACTGTCCATGGGCGCGCTCCTCGCGTTGCGGCTGGCCGCGCATCAACCGGAAGCGGTGCACGCGCTCGCGCTGGTGGCGCCCGCGGTGCGCTTCCGGGGCGCGCGCATGGCGCTGGTGCGACAGCTGTGCAGAACGCCGCTGCTCGAATGGACCACGCCGTGGGTGGACAAGGGCGGCACGGACATCTCCGACCCGGAAGTGCTGGCGAAGGCGCCGGTGCTGCCCGCGTTCCCGGTGGCCCGGCTGCGCGACCTGTGCAGGTTGCAGGACCTGGCGCTGGCGGACGCGCCCCGGGTGCGCTGTCCAGTGCTGGTGGCCACCGCGGAGCAGGACCACGTGGTGGACCCGGAGGGCGGACGCTGGCTCGCGCGGCGGATGAAGGCGTGTCCGGCGGTGCGGCACGTGGCCTATCCGGAGGGCTTCCACATCATCCCGCGCGACGTGTGCGGGGCGCGGCTCGCCCGGGAGGTGGGGGACTTCTTCCAGCCGTGGCGCGCGGAGGAGGCCCTCAGGAGCCCGGCGGATGGGGCGGAGGGGCAAGACGCGCCACCGCCGTGAGCAACTCCACCGCGTCGAGCGGCTTGGTGACGAAGGCGCTGAAGCCCGCGCGCAGGGCGCGGTCGCGGTCCTCGCGGCGCGCGGCGGCGGTGACGGCGAGCGCGGGCACGCCCCCTCCGGACTCCCAGGGCAGCGCGCGCAGCCGGTACAGGAGCGAATAGCCGTCCTCGCCGGCCAGCGCCACGTCCGTCACCAGCACGGTGGGCGGGGAGCGGCGCACTTCATCCATGGCGTCGGTGACGTTGGTGGCGGTGAGCACGTGCGCGCCCACGCGGGTGAGCAGCACGGACATCCACTCGCGCGCGTCCGGCTGACCATCCACCACCAGCACGCGCTGGCCCTCCAGCTCCGGGAAGCGCGGCAGCGTCAGGCCCTCCACGGGGCGCGGCACGCGCAAGGCGCCCGGGGCCGTGCCCACGCGCGAGCGGGGCAGCACGACGGTGAACGTGGCGCCCCTCCCCAGCCCGTCGCTGACGGCCGTCACGGTGCCGCCGTGCAGCTCCACCAGGTGCCGCACGATGGACAGGCCCAGGCCCAGGCCTCCGTGCTGGCGGCTCACGCCGGTGTCCGCCTGCTGGAATCGCTGGAAGAGGAAGGGCAGGAAGTCAGCGGGGATGCCCTCGCCGTCGTCGCGCACCACCAGCTCCGCGCCCTCGTCGCGCGTGCGCGCGGACACCGTCACGTGGCCGCCGGGCGGGGTGAACTTGATGGCGTTGGAGAGCAGGTTCCACACCACCTGCTGCAAGCGGTCCGGGTCGCCGAACAGCGGCACGCCATCCTCGTCCACGGAGACATCGAGCGTCAGCTCGCGCGCGAGCGCCGTGGGCCTGACGGCATCCAGCGCCGCCTCCACCACGTGGCCCAGCTCCAGCGGCACCGGCTCCAGGCGCAGGCGGCCGTTGGCGATGCGGCTGATGTCGAGCAGGTCCTCGATGAGCTGTCTTTGCGCGCGGGCGTTGCGCTCGATGGCCTCCACCGCGCGCTGGCGCTTGTCCTCACCCAGCAGGCCCTGCCGCAGCATCTGCGACCAGCCGAGGATGGACGTGAGCGGCGTGCGCAGCTCATGGGACACCGTGGCGAGGAACGCGTCCTTGGCGCGGCTGGCGGCCTCCGCGACGCTCCGGGCCGCGCGCTCCTCGTCGTACAGGCGCGCGCGGTCCAACGCCTGCGCGCACAGGCGGCCCACCGTCAGCAGGAAGGCGCGCTCCGGCGCGTCGAAGTCGCGCGCGTCGCCGAAGCCCAGGCCCAGCGAACCGAACACGCGCCCGCCGCTCACCAGCGGCACGGACGCCCACGCCGCCAGGGTCCGCTCGCGGGACAGCTGCGCGAGCCTGGGGTAGCGCGCCATGCACTCCGTCCACGAGCCCAGCGCGCAGGGCTCGCGGGTGCGCGTCACGTCCGTGAGGGGACAGGTCGCGGAGACCTCGAAGCGCTGCCAGCCCTCCAGCTCCCCGGGAGCGAAGCCATGCGCGGCGGCGCGCTCGAAGACGTCCAGGGCCGCGCCCGCGGGCACCACCACCAGGCCGGTGAGGGCCCCCATGGCGATGGCGCCTTCGCGCGCGGCCACCTCCACCACCTGCGCGGGGGTGAGCGCTTCGGAGAGCGCGGCGGTCATCGCCTGGAGGCGTTCGGTGCGCCAGGCCGCGGTGGTCCACGCGGCGCGGCGGGTGCGCACGAGCTCCGTCACGTCCACCGCAAAGGCGAGCACGCCCTCCACCTTCCCCTGGGCGTCCCGGCGCGGCAGCAGGGACAGGTTGAAGAAGAACTCCTCGTCGGCGGTGCGCGCGCGGGCGGAGGCCTCGCGCAGGTGCAGGGCTTCTCCGGTGGCGAAGACGCGGTCCCAGGCCTCGTGCCAGCCGGGGCCTCCCAGCTGGGGGCAGGCCTCGCGCAGCGGAATGCCCACCTGGCCTCGCGTGTCGAGCAGCGTCAGGCGCGTGGAGGTGCTGAACTCGATGTGGTGGCCGGGGCCGCGGTAGAGGCCGAAGAAGGCAGGGAGCTGCTGAAGCAGCTCATGCAGCGGCGGGGGCACACCGCCGGACGCCGCGACCCACCCGGCCTGGGCTTCATTCATGTGTGGCCCCCCCTACCCCGCGGAAGGCAAGGCCTCCGGCGAGAAGAGGCGGACATCAAACACCGGGACGTGCCGGCACGCACGAAAAGCAACCCGGACGACCTGCCAGGTGTCATGGGTTGAGCGCTCCCTGGCGCTGCTGGCGTCCAGTAGCGGGCATCCCTCCGGGTCGGGCGGGGAAACGCTCCCGGAGGCCGGGCATCGGCTATGTCGGATGCCCGGCATGCCCTCCTCTCCTCCTGATTCGCGGCCCCTCGTCGAACTGCGCGCCGTCACCAAGTCCTACGCGGAAGGGGATTCCGTGCGCGAGGTGCTCTCCGGCACGTCGCTCGCCCTGCACCGTGGGGAGTTCGTGGTGCTGCTGGGCCGCAGCGGCTCCGGCAAGTCCACGCTGCTCAACCTCATCAGCGGCATCGACCAGGCGACGCACGGTGAAATCCTGGTGGAGGGCCGCGACCTGGGGCGCCTGCCGGAGCGGGACCGCACGCTGCTGCGCCGCGAGCGCATCGGCTTCATCTTCCAGGCGTTCAACCTGCTGCCCACGCTGACGGTGGAGGAGAACGTGCGGCTGCCGCTGGAGCTGCTCGGCCGCTCGAGCGCCGAGGCCAGCGCGCGCGCGCGGGAGCTGCTGGAGCGCGTGGGCCTGGGCACGCGCGCGAACAGCTTCCCGGACCGGCTCTCTGGCGGAGAACAGCAGCGCGTGGCGGTGGCGCGAGCCCTGGCCCACGCCCCGCCGCTGCTGCTGGCGGACGAGCCCACGGGCAACCTGGACGAGGAGACGGGCGGCCAGGTGTTGGACCTGCTGGAAGGGCTCACGCGGCAGGGCCACGCATGCGCGCTCATCGTCACGCACGAGCCCGCGATGGCGGAGCGCGCGGACCGCGTGCTGACGATGGAGAACGGACGCCTGGTGGAGCGCCCCGGCGGCGCGCGCGGACGGGGGACGCCATGAGGGCGCTGCTCGCACGCTCCAGCCTGCGGCACCTGGGCGGGCACCCGTGGCTCACGGCGCTGTCGCTGCTGGGCATCGCGATGGGCGTGGCGGTGGTGGTGTCCATCGACCTGGCGAGCGGCAGCGCGCTGCGCGCCTTCGAGCAGTCCACGGACGTCGTCGCGGGCCGCGCCACGCATCAGCTCATCGGCGGCACGTCCGGCCTGCCGGAGGGTGTCTACACGGCGCTGAAGCTGCGGCCGGACGCACCGGACGCGGCGCCCGTGGTGCAGGGCTTCGTGCAGGTGGAGGGCGGCAACCACCGCACGCTCACGCTGCTGGGGTTGGATCCGTTCGCGGAGGCCCCCTTCCGGGACTTCTCCACGGGCGGCGCGGTGGGGGACGTCGGCGCGTTGCTCACGCGGCCCGGCACGGTGGTGATGGGCGCGAAGACGGCGCGGAGCCTGGGCGTGAAGGCCGGGGACACGCTGCCGGTGACGGTGACGGGGCTCCGGCGGGAGCTGCGCGTGTCGGCGCTGCTGACGCCTTCGCAGGAGACGACGGAGCGCGCGCTGGAGTCGCTGCTCATCGCGGACATCTCCACCGCGCAGGAGGTGCTGGGCCTGGAGGGCCGGCTGACGCGCGTGGACCTGCGCTTGAAGGGCGGAGAGGCGCAGGCCGCGGCGCTCAAGGCCTCGCTGCCCCCTGGCGCGGAGCTGGTGCAGACGTCCGGACGCGCGGGCACGGTGGAGCAGATGACGCGGGCGTTCCGCACCAACCTCACCGCGCTGTCGCTGCTGGCGCTCGTGGTGGGGATGTTCCTCATCTACAACACGATGACGTTCTCCGTGGTGCAGCGGCGCGGGATGCTGGGCCGGCTGCGCGCGGTGGGCGTGACGCGCGGAGAGCTGTTCGCGGTGGTGCTGGGCGAAGCCCTGCTCTTGGGCATCGTGGGCACCGCGGCGGGGCTGCTGCTGGGCATCCTGATGGCCAGCGGTCTGGTGGGGCTCATCACCCGCACCATCAACGACCTGTACTTCGTGGTGAACGTGCGGCGTCTGTCCCTGGAGCCGTTCACGCTCATCAAGGGCCTGAGTCTGGGTCTGGGCGCGACGGTGCTGGCGGCGCTGGTGCCCGCGTGGGAGGCGGCGCGGGCGGCACCGGTGACGGCGCTGCGGCGCTCGACGGTGGAGGACGTGTCACGCAACCGGGCGCCGAAGCTGGCGGTGCTGGGGTTACTCATCCTGGCCCTCTCGGCGGCGGTGCTCGCGTGGCCCACGCAGGCGCTGATGCCGGCGTATGCGGGGCTCTTTGGCGTGCTGCTGGGCAGCTCGCTGCTGGTGCCCTGGGTGACGGAGAAGCTGACGAAGGCGGCGGCTCGGCCGCTGGGTGCGCTGTTCGGCCCGCTGGGACGCATGGCGGCGCGCGGCGTGACGGCGAGCCTGTCGCGCACGGCGGTGGCGCTGGCGGCGCTGATGGTCGCGGTGGCGACGACGGTGGGCGTGGGCCTGATGGTGTCCAGCTTCCGCGGCACGGTGGCCGCGTGGCTGGAGTCCGCGTTGCAGGCGGACGTGTTCGTGTCGCCGCCGTCGCTGGTGGCGCGGCGCGGGGATTCGTCGCTGGTGCCGGGGCTCGCGGAGAAGCTGCGGTCCACGCCGGGTGTCGAGGCGAGCGGCTCCATCCGGGTCATACACGTGCGCATCAACGACGTGGACACGGACCTGCTGGCGGTGGACTTCGCGAAGGGCCACGAGCGGACGTACCGCTTCAAGGAAGGGCGCGCGGAGGACGTGTGGCGGCAGCTGGACGCGTCCACGGACGCGCTCATCGTGTCGGAGCCCTTCGCGTTCCACCGGGACGTGCACGCGGGAGACACGCTGCGCGTGGCCACCGACAAGGGGCCGCACGACTTCCGGGTGGCGGGCGTGTACTTCGACTACGGCTCGGACGTGGGGACGGTGCTGATGCCGCGCGCCACGTATGAGCACTGGTACGAGGATCGGGGCGTGTCCGGCCTGTCCCTCTTCGCCGCGCCCGGGCAGGACGTGGACGAACTGGTGGCCCGCGTGCGCGACCGCGCGGGCGGTGAGCAGGCATTGAACGTGCGCGCGAACCGGGCGCTGCGGCAGGCGTCGATGGAGGTGTTCGACCGGACCTTCACCATCACGCAGGTGCTGCGCTTGCTGGCCATTGGCGTCGCGTTCGTGGGCGTGCTGAGCGCGCTGATGTCGTTGCAGTTGGAGCGGGCGCGCGAGTTCGCGGTGCTGCGCGCGACGGGCCTCACGCCGGGACAGCTGTGGGGCATGGTGTCGTTGCAGACGGGCCTGCTGGGCTTGCTCGCGGGGTTGTTCTCCGTGCCGCTGGGTCTGGCGTTGGCCTACGTACTGGTGCACGTCATCAACCAGCGCTCGTTCGGGTGGACGTTGCAGTTGGTGGTGGCGCCGGGCGTGGTGGTACAGGCGCTGGTGCTGGCATTGGTGGCGGCGGCGCTCGCGGGGCTGTACCCGGCGTGGCGCATGGCGCGCGCGAACCCGGCCATGGCGCTGCGGGAGGAGTGAGGCATGGGGCGGGGACTCGTCATTGGAGTGGTGTTGGTGCTCGCCGCGCTGGGCGTGGCGGTGGGCCTAGTGCTGCGGGACACGGAGGACACCGGGCCCGCGAACACAGGCGGCATGACGGTCGCGTCCGCGATGGGCGGAGACGGCGGGACGGAGGGCTACGCGCGCGCGATGGAGCCCCGGCCCTTCCACTTCCCGGAGGACCACGGCCCCCACCCCGACTTCCGCACCGAGTGGTGGTACTGGACGGGAAATCTGGAGACGCAGGACGGGCGCGCCTTCGGCTACCAGTTCACGCTGTTCCGCAGCGCGCTGTCGCCAGAGCAGCCGAAGCGTGAGTCCGGCTGGAGCACGCGGCAGGTCTTCATGGGGCACTTCACGCTCACGGATGTGAGCGCGGGGAAGTTCCACGTCACCGAGCGCTTCAGCCGCGCGGCCCAGGGGCTGGCGGGCGCGGACGGGGCGCCCTTCCATGTCTGGCTTCAGGACTGGGACGTGCGCGGCGAAGGCACGGGCGGCACGTGGCCCATGCACCTGCGCGCGCAGGGCGACGGGGTGACGCTGGAGCTGACGCTGGACGAGGGCAAGCCGCCGGTGCTCCAGGGTGACAAGGGCTTGAGCCAGAAGGGCCCGGAGCGGGGCAACGCGTCCTACTACTATTCGATGCCGCGCATGCCTTCGCGGGGCACGGTGTCGGTGGATGGGCAGACGGTGCAGGTGAAGGGCGAGAGCTGGATGGACCGCGAGTGGAGCACCAGCGCGCTGAGTGGCGACCAGGTGGGCTGGGACTGGTTCGCGCTCCAGCTCTCCGATGGCAGCGAGCTGATGCTCTACCAGCTGCGCAAGAAGGACGGTTCGAAAGACGCCTTCAGCGCGGGCACGTATGTCCCCAAGACGGGTGAGGCCGTGCACCTGACCGCCGACGACATGCGGTTGGAGCCGCGAGGCACCTGGAAGAGCCCGCGCGGCGGCGAGTACCCGGCGGGCTGGCGCGTCCAGGTCCCCAAGGTGTCGCTGGAGCTGACGGTGACGCCGAAGCTGCCGGACCAGGAGCTGCCGGTGCTGGTGCGCTACTGGGAGGGCGCGGTGACGGTGGACGGCACGCGCGAGGGCCGGCCCGTGCAGGGGCGCGGCTACCTGGAGATGACGGGGTACGCGGACGCGCCCCGGAGCGAGGAGACCGTCCGCGGCCGCACGCCGTGACTCAGCCCCGGGCGGCCCGCTTCACCTGGAGGTCGTGGGCCTCCTTCAGGTACGGGCGCAGCAGCCGGAGCGTCTCGTGGCTGGGGTTGAGCACGCTCAGCCAGAACATGCGCGCGTAGGTCGGGTGCGGCAGGAGCACGTCCAGGTCGGCGTAGTCCACGTTCGGGTCGGGCTCCGGGAACAGCTTCTGGAAGCTCTCCTTGCTCAAGCCCAGGTTCAGCCGGAACACGCCATCGCGGTCCAGCTCCGAGTGGTGGTCGAGTTCGGTGTCCCGCGTGACGATGGTCGCGAAGGGGAACTTCCGCTCGTCCCCGGCGAAGAAGAAGAGGTCCGGCGTGCTGGTGTCCACGTGCACGTCCCTGAACGCATCCTGGATGTACTCCGCCAGCGCTTCCAGGCTGATGGCTCCCGTCATGGCGAACTCCCCCGAGCTTGAACCGTGCGTGACTTAGCACGCACGGCGACAACAGGGGACGGGCGGTGCGCGGTGGACTCCCAGGTCACGCTGCCGCGAAGCGCTCCCGGAGCGCCGCGGCGCCCCCGCGCTCCAGCCATGCGTCGAACGTGAGCAGGCCCGGTGCCAGCCGCCGCAGCGCCGGGATGGCCGCGACTCCGGTCACCCATGCCCCCACGCACCAGCTCCACGCCCGCCGCTTCAAGCTCCCGGTCCCTGGCGCTCGCCGCATTCAGGCCTCAGCGAACCCTGTCCGACTGTCCGACAGGTTGGGGCCACTGCACTCGGGGGGCACCGCGCCATCCAAGTCTCGGAAACCTGTCCGACGGTCCGACAAGTTCAGATCGCACGCTTCGGGACGGTCGCGCCACCCGAGCCGTGGAAACCTGTCCGACTGGAGGTCTGCGCGGAATAAGCAATCCTGCGCGTCGCGTAGAGGAAGGGTGACAGCACAAGAAGAAGCCGCCAGCGGGCCAGCGAAGCAGACGAGCAGGCGCCGCGTCGCGAGGGACCCGACGCCGCGCTTCAAGGCCGCGGAGAAGGAGGTGCTCGCCGCGGCGGAGCGACTGGTGCCGCGGGAGCACCTGGCCCGGAAGGTGCGCAAGCTGGTGAAGCGCTTCGAGCTGACGCGGATGGAGGCGGGCTACTCGGCCTTGGGCCAGAAGGGGTATGCGCCGCGCGAGGTATTGGCGCTCTGGGTGTACGCCAGCCTCGTGGGCATCCACCAGGGCACGCAGCTGGCGCATGCACTCCAGACGGACATGGCGCTGCGACTTTTGAGTGCGGGCCATGCCATCAGCCGCTCGGTGCTCAACCGGTTTCGAGCCAGCCAGGGGCCCTGCTTGCAGCAGGCGCTGGAAGAAACCGTCCGGTGGGCCTACCAGGACGGCCTCGTCGAGGAGCAGGCCCTGGCCGTCGATAGCGTGCGGCTGCGGGCGCACGCCAGCGGCCGCCAGGTGCGCGTGCACAAGCACTCGCTCAAGCGCCTCGAGGCCTTGGCCCAGGTGGACGTCCGTGCGCTGTCGGAGCCAGCGCAAAAGCACCACGAGGACCAGGTGCAGCGCCACCAGCAGGCCGTCCTCTTGTGCCAGCAACGAGGGGCCGCCACCGTGGTGCTCAGCAACCCCTGCGCGGGGCTGATGCAGTTCCCTGGCAATGGGGTGCACCCGGGCCACCGGGTGACGGTGGTTTCCAGTGGGGTGCGGCAGCGGCTGGTGGTGGGCGTGCTGCTGTCGGCCTCGGGCAATGACAAGGGCCACCTGGCTCAGGCCCTCCAGGAGGCGCGGCGCGTGCTGCGGCAGGTGGGGCTGCCCGCCTCGGCGCGGCTTCAGGTGGCCGGGGACGCGGGCTACTGGAGCGAGGAGGACCTGCGCTTCGCCGCGCTCAACCGCGACTGGGTGGACGTGCTGCTCAAGGAGTCCTCCCCGACGGGCCCGCTGGCCAATGAGCCCGGCATGCTACGGCGCGAGGCCTTCGAGTTTCAGCCCTCCAAGCGCGCCGTGGTGTGTCCGGCGGGGCGCACCATGCGGGGGCCGGTGCGCAATGACTTCGACTCGTGCGACGTCTACTCCGGCGTCGGGTGTGCCGACTGCCCTCAGCGGGCGCGCTGTACCCGGGGCCCGTACCGCAAGCTGACCGTGCGCTGGGACTACGAGCGCTTTCGCCAGGCCATGCTCCAGCGCATGTCGCAGCGGGGGGCCGTCGCCCGCTACAACCAGCGCATCGCCACCGTGGAGCCCGTCTTCGCCTCGCTGGAGCACGACATGCGTTTCCGTCGTCTCAGCTCCCGCCATCCCCCCACCGTCCGGGCCGAAGTCCTCCTCAAACTGCTGGCCCACAACATCCGCCGACTGCTGACGTGCAGCCGGCTTTGTTGCGTCCGCATCGTGCTCCACGCCCCCGCCTCCCTTGTTGCTTCGCAGCCAGCCAGTTGGCCTCGCTATTCCGCGCAGACCTCCTGTCCGACAGGTTTGGACCTCCGCGCTTCCGGGCGACCGCTCCATCCGGACCGCCGGCAAACCGGTCCGACTGTCTGACAAGTTGGGCACCCTGTGCCTTGGGGGCCACCGTTCCGGCCGGGCCGCAGCGAAACCTGTCCGACTGTCCGACAGGTTTTGGAGGACCGCGGCCGGGGAGCGGCCACCCCATTCGAGCCGCGCGGACCTGCTCGACAGGCGGAGCGGTTGGAGCCGTGTCGGACCGGCGGTGTACAGCTTGGAGGCCCGGGGGCTTAGATTGCCGGTCCCATGAAAGTCCTCGTCACCGGGGCCACCGGCCTCATCGGCAACGCCATCGCGCAGCGGCTCGTGAAGCAGGGCGCCTCCGTCCGCGCGCTCGTGCGGGACCTGGCCCGCGCCTCGAAGCTGCTCCCATCCTCCGTGCAGCTCTTCCAGGGTGACGTCACGTCGCCGGGCACCCTGCCCGCCGCCATGCATGACGTGGAGCTCGTCTTCCACGCCGCGGGCATGCCGGAGCAGTGGCACCGGGACGACTCCATCTTCGACCGGGTGAACCGCCAGGGCAGCGTGAACGTCCTGTCCGCCGCGCACGCCGCGAAGGTGCGCCGCGTGGTCTACACCTCCACCATGGATGTCTTCGCCGCGGCCCGGGGCGGCGAGCTGACCGAAGCGCACATCGACCCGCACCCCAAGCCCACCGTCTACGAGCGCTCCAAGCAGGACGCCGAGCGCGCCGTGGAGGCCATCCGCCAGCAGGGCCTGGACGTCGTCTACGTCAACCCGGCCGCCGTCTACGGCCCCAGCCCCGTGCACGTGGGGCTCAACTCCTTCTTCATCCAGCTGCTCAACAAGAAGGCTCCGCTGCTCCCGCCGGGCGGCATGTCCGTGGTCTACGTGGACGGCTGCACCGACGTGCACCTCGCCGCCGCCGAACGCGGCGTCAACGGCGAGCGATACCTCGTCGCGGACCAGTTCGTCAGCAACGCGGACCTCGCGCTCGCCATCCACCAGGCCGCGGGGGCCGGCAAGCCGCCCGCCGTCGCGCCCGTCTTCCTGATGGAGGCCCTGGCCCGCGTGTCCGCGCCGCTCGCGCGCGTATTCCCCTTCACGCCGCTCGTCGCACCCGGCCAGCTGTCCTTCATGCGCTGGGAGGCCCGCGTGAACGCGGCCAGGGCCCAGCGGGAGCTGGCCTTCCGCCCCACCCCGCTCCCGGACGGAGTGGCCCGCACCGTGAGCTTCCTGCGGGAGCAGGGACACATTCCTCGCGCCTGAAAAGAACATGGGGGTCCGCCCCACAGGGATGACGGACCCCCATGCGTGTCGCGGCTTCCTGGACTGAAATCTGGAGACGCCCTCCGGAGCGGGGAACCGGGTGGGCCTTGCCTCACCTGGCCAGGGCTTCCGTTCGATGGGCAGGCGGCCACTGCTGGGGCGCTCCAATCCCATGCATCCGGATCCGCGCCGTTCCCGTAGCGACCGTGTTCCCAGCCCGCCCGCCTGCCCTCCGGCCCGGGACACGGGCTTTCGTGCCTCCTGTTCGACACGGGGTGTCGACACACGGCGTAAGGCCCACCTTTCAACGCACGCGCATCCTTCACGGGTCCGACCCCCGCCGAGGACGCATGGGCCCCGTACCTCTCACCACGGAGTGACACCATGGCATTGCTATCCAACCTGCTGGGCGCGCTGGGCGCGTCACAACGGACTGTCTTCAAGGGCAGTGGCTGGAACCGCGGACGCAGCGCCTACGGCCGCCGTCCCATTGGCTACGGGTACCGGGGGCGCAGGTCCTCCGGCGCGGGCGGCTCGCTGGGCCGGATGATTCTCGCGGGCCTGGGCGCCTACGGCCTGCGCCGCTACTTCAACAACCGCTCGCGGGTCACGGGTTACTGAAAGCGGGTCGCCGCGCGCGGCAGCGCCGGGAAGTACCGTGGACTTCCCCCGGCAAGGCGCTCCGTCACGGCACCCCCACGCGGGCACGGGAGCGTTCCACGGACTGCTCCCGGTGCCTGACATCCCGCACGCGCCGTGGGTGCGGGCGCCTCCGCTTGGAGTAGGGTCCCCTTTAAGTGTCCGGCCACTGGCCGACGAAAGAGGCTCCGCACGCATGGCGAAGGCGAAATACGTCCTGGCGCTGGACCAGGGCACCACGGGGACCCACGTCTCCATCCTCGATACCCGGTTGCAGGTGGTGGGCCGCTCCTACAAGGAGCTGCCCCAGCACTTCCCCAAGCCGTCGTGGGTGGAGCACGACCTGATCGACATCTGGAACACCAGCGAGTGGTGCATCGCCCGCGCCCTCAAGGACGCGGGCCTCACCGGCCGCGACATCGCCGTGGTGGGCATCACCAACCAGCGCGAGACGACGGGCCTCTGGGACCGGGAGACCTCCGAGCCCCTGGCCCGCGCCATCGTCTGGCAGGACCGCCGCACCGCGGACATCTGCCAGCGGCTCAAGGCCCAGGGTGTCGAACCCCGCGTGCGCGAAGTCACCGGCCTGGTGCTGGACCCCTACTTCTCCGGCACCAAGCTCACCTGGCTCTTCCAGCACCTCAAGGGCGCGAAGAAGCGCGCCGAGAAGGGCGACGTGTGCTTCGGCACCATGGACTCGTGGCTCGTCCACAAGCTCACCGGCGGCGTCGCCCACGTCACGGACGTGTCCAACGCCAGCCGCACGCTGCTCATGGACCTGCGCACGCTCAACTGGGATGACGAGCTGTGCTCGCTCCTGGGGGTGCCGCGCGCGTGCCTGCCGGAGATCCGGGGCAACGCGGAGGTGTACGGCACCACGCGCGGCATGCGCAGCCTGCCGGACGGCATCCTCGTCGCGGGCATGGCGGGCGACCAGCAGGCGGCCCTCTTCGGGCAGGCGTGCTTCGAGCCCGGCGAGTCCAAGTGCACCTACGGCACCGGCGCCTTCCTGCTCATGAACACCGGCACCCAGCCGGTGCGCTCCACCGCGGGGCTGCTCACCACCGTGGCGTGGAAGCTGGGCAACACCACGCACTACGCGCTGGAGGGCAGCTCCTTCATCGCGGGCGCCGCCGTGCAGTGGCTGCGAGACGGCCTCAAGGTCATCAAGAAGGCCCCGGACGTGGAGGCGCTGGCCGCCAGCGTGAAGGACTCCGGCGACGTCGTCTTCGTCCCGGCGCTCGCGGGCCTGGGCGCGCCGCACTGGCGCCCGGAGGCGCGCGGCCTGTTCGCCGGCATCGACCGCTCCACCACCGTGGCGCACCTGGCGCGCGCGACGCTGGAGGGCGTGGCCCTCCAAATCCACGACCTGGCGGAGGCCATGCGCCGCGACAGCGGGCGGGACATCCCCGTCTTCAAGGCGGACGGCGGCGCCGCGGCCAACAACCTGCTCATGCAGTACCAGGCGGACCTCTTGGGCGTGCCGGTGGTCCGCCCGCGAAATCTGGAGACCACGGCCCTGGGCGCGGCCTTCCTGGGCGGCCTGGGCGCGGGCGTGTGGACCAGCCCGGACGCCATCCGCCGCGCGTGGAAGGCGGACCGGACCTTCAAGCCGAAGATGAAGCCGGAGGTGCGCGCGCGCCACCTGGAAAAGTGGAAGCAGGCGGTTTCGCGCGCGTGAAATGAGACACTGGAGCCCGGCGCATTGAACGCGCCGGGGCTTCCATCGGGCGGGGGAGCGGGTAGAACGGCCGCCATGGCCTACGACCGCACGTTGCTCTCCCCGGATGCGCTCCAGACCTTCCTCACCCAGCACCCCGCCTGGAAGCACGAGGGCGGGATGATCCGCCGCACCTACGACGCGCCCTCGTTCCTGGAGGGCATCGCCTTCGTGGAGCGCGTGGCGAAGGCCGCGGAGGCCGCGGACCACCACCCGGACATCGACATCCGGTGGCGCAAGGTGACGCTGGCGCTGGTGACGCACGACGCGGGCGGCCTCACGCCCCGCGACACCGCCCTGGCGGCGGAGGCGGACCGCCTCTTCAGCGAAGGGGCCGCCGTCCGGTGATTCACGGCGTGCGCAGCACCCTGGCGGCCCTGGCGTGCGCGGTGTCCCTCGCCGCGCTCCCGGCCCTGGCCCAGGACGACGCTCCCACGGAGCCCCGTCCGGAACGTCTGTATTTCAACTCCGGCGCGCTGCTGGGGTCGGCGCGCGTGGTGGGCCTGGGCGGCGCCTACGTGGGCATCGCGGAGGGCGCCGCGGGCGTGTCCAGCAACCTGGCCGCCCTGGCCCAGCGCAGCCCGTCGCTGGAGCGCGACTGGGACCTGGGCGTCACCCTGTCCTGGCTGGACCTGCCCTTCACCGGCACCAAGCGCCGGGACGTGGACAACGACGGCCTGGCCGACGAATCCGTGGACAGCCGCCAGCTCTTGGGCGCGCTGATGTTGCAATACAAGCGCTTCGGCATCGGCTTCCTGTGGCGCAACAGCCGCACGGGCTATTGCCTCACCCAGGGCTGCCGGGGCGAGGGCGAGAAGCTGCGCGTCTCCCTCACCCAGTCCACGCTCGCGGGCTCCATCGCCTTTGGCCAGGACGACTTCATCCTGTCCCTGGGCATCTTCTCCGCGCAGGCCAGCTTCAGTGAGCTGGGCGACCAGTCCTGGCGCTACGGCGACACCGGCGTGGCGGTGGACATGCTCTTCCGTCCGCACGGGCGGCCCTACCGCATTGGCGTGGCGGTGCGCCCGGAGGTGGTGGCGGGCTGGCGCCGTGACGACGGCCAGAGCCCCTTCATCGCGGGCCGCCAGATCTACGCGGCCGTGGTGTCCCCCGCGGTGCTGTCCCTGGGCGCCAGCTGGCGGCTGGGCGAGGGCGCGCACCGCTACAACCGGCTGTCCCCCGCCGCCCGGCGGCAGCTCCAGGTGGACGGGGACGCACTGCCGGTGCCGGAGGAGGAGCCCCGCGACGCGCTGGCGGGCCGGTGGCTCATCACCGCGCAGGTGGACCTCATCTCCAGCGTGAGCAACGCGGTGGCGTCGCGCTCGCTGGCCATCACCACGGAGCCCCAGCCCGTGGGCGACACCCCCACCTTCCAGCCGCGCCTGGGCGCCGAATGGGACACCTTCCCGGGCCTCCTGCGCCTGCGCGCGGGCACGTGGCTGGAGCCGTCCCCCTTCCGGGACCGCAACCCCCGGCCGCACCTCACCGGCGGCTTCGAGCTGTTCGTGCTGCGCTACTGGGAGGACTGGTCCCTCACCGCGTCGTTCGACCTGGCGAGCCGCTACTCCAACTGGGGCGTCTCCATCGGCTTCTGGCGGTAGTGGCTGGCTTTGCGCCGCGTTGGGTAACTTGGAGGACCTCCGTGGGTGCTCGCGTCGCCCATCCACGGCGCCGTAAGCCCCACCCGCGCGACACCTCCGCCGTCCGGCAGCGGGCGGCCGAGCAACCTTCCGCGCCGTATTTGCCGGGGTGGGATGGCATGCGAACCCTGCCGTACACGGAGGGGATTCCATGTATCTGGGGCGGGGGTGGCGCCGGACCGTCGTTGGAGCGACGGTGCTGGGATTCGCGGTTGGCGGAGGGTGGGGGTGCGGAGGTGGGGCTGAGAAGCCTGATCCGGACACCTGCCAGGATTCGAAGATGGGGTGCCCGCCCGAGGAGCAGCCTTCAATCCCCGGCGAGCTTCCACCCCCGGGGAGCGGCACGCAGACGCCGCCGGGCAATGAGAACCCCCAGACCCAGCCGCCTCCGGTGAAGGAGCCGGAGGCCCTGCCGCCCGCCTCGGGGGCCACGCTGTGGTTCGCGAAGGAGGGCGCCGCGCAGGACGACCTGGCGCTGGACCTGGCGGCGGACGCCACCACGGGCGACCTCTTCACCGCCGCCGTGCACGGCTACGACGACCTGGACGCGCGCACGCCCACGGATGACGCCGTGGAGCTGGTCCTCACGCGGCGCTCCGGCGGGGGGCAGACGCTGTGGACCCACGCGTACGACGTGCGCGTGGACCCCACGCCCGTGGAGCTGCGCGCCGACGTGCACGTCCGCGTGGCGGCGGATGGCGCGGGCGGCATGCTCCTGGCCGGCAACATCCAGGGCACTGTGGACCTGGGCACCGGCAAGCTCAGCAATGGCGCCATCATCGCGAGGCTGTCCGCGGACGGCGCGACGCTCTGGGCGCACCGGGTGCCCGGCGAGCTGACGGTGAAGGACGTGGCGGCGGACGCGGAGGGAAGGCTGTACGTGGCCTATACCGCGCCGGCCTCCGTGGACCTGGGCAACGAGGTGAAGGGGGCCTCGGCCGGCGTGGCGGTGTTCACGGCGGACGGCACCGCGGAGCACGCCTTCGCCGTGGGCAGCGCGGAGTCCGAGGGCGCGGGCGCCGAGCCCCTGTCCCTGGCCCCCGGCGCGGACGGCAGCGTGGCGGTGGCGGGGCGCTACACGGGCACCGTGCGCTTCGGCACCAACGTCACGCAGGGCTCCGGTTCGGGCAGCCCGTTCGTGGCGCTGTACCGGCGGAACGGCGCGCTCGGCTGGGCGAAGGTGCGGCCCGGCGTGAAGGGCAGCGTCCGGGACGTGAGCCGCGACACCGCCGGTGACGTGGTGGCGGGCGGCGACTTCCAGGGCAGCTTCTCCTGGGCGGGCGCGTCGCTGAAGGGCGCCTCCAGCCCCAGCCCCTTCGTGGTGGTGACGGGCGCGGACGGCACCGAGCGCTGGGCGCGCGACCTGGGCGTGGACGCGTCCGTGCAGGGCGTGGCCATCCACTCCACCGGCGAGGTGCTGGTGGTGGGCTACACGTACTCGTGGCTGGAGAACGGCGCCTCGAGCACGGACGGCCTGGGGTCCGCGCAGCTCTTCACCCAGCGCTTCGACCCCGCGGGACAGCCGCTGGCCTCGCGCCTCTTCCTGGGCACCGCGCCGGAAGCGCGCGGCGAGCTGTACGGCGTGGAGGCGGTGCCGGCGGTGACGTTGATGCCGGACGGCGACGCGGTGCTGTTCGGCTACACCGACCGCGTCACCGACTTCGGCGTGGACAAGTTCAAGCCCACGCGCGGCGACGTCTTCCTGGTGCGCGTGAAGTATTAGGCGGGCGCTATGGAACGGGGCGCAGCGCGTTCTGGCCCAGGCGTGAGAAGTTGATGGAGTTGCTCAGGATGCGCACGGCCTCCTGGTCCGCGTGGAAGCCCATGGAGTTCTCCGCCTCCACGAAGTCCAGGTAGAACTGGGCGCGCTTCTGCAGGTCGCGCGCCTTGGCCAGTGACTCCTCGGGCGCTCCCGCCTTCTGGGCGCGCTGGAGGTCGTGGATGAGGTCCACCAGCGCGTCCATGGCGATGTTGCGCGTCTGGAAGGTGCGCGTCTGGATCGTCTCCGCCCGCTCGAGCAGCTCCGCCTCGCTCCACTTGTGGCACGTCTGACAGGCGCGGTTGATGTTGAGCAGCGGGCTGCGCACGTGGTGGTCGCTGATCTTCATCGCCCCTTCGCGCTGGTAGGGCATGTGGCAGTCCGCGCACGCCACGCCGCTCTTCGCGTGGATGCCCTGGTTGTACATCTCGAACTCGGGGTGCTGCGCCTTGAGGACCTTCGCGCCGGTGAGGGCGTGGGTCCAGTCGGCGTGCCCGTCCTCGTCGTAGTAGGCCATGATCTGATCGATGTTGATGCCCTTGGCCCAGGGGTACGTGAGGCGCTTCTCCTTCCCCTTGAAGTAGTACTCGACGTGGCACTGCCCGCACACGTACGTGCGCATCTCCTGGCGGGTGGCGTCCTGGTTCACCTTGAAGTCCGGCACGCCCTGGCTGGCCTTGAGCGCGGCGATGCCCTCGATGAAGCCGGGGCGCGTGACGCGCAGCTGCATCGTGGTGGGGTCGTGGCAGTCGATGCAGGACACCGGGTGCTCCACCAGCTTGCGCGCCTCGGCGAAGGGCATCTGGTTCATCTTCTCAAAGCCCTTGATGAGGTCCCCGTCCCCCAGCTTCTTGTAGGGCACGTACACGCTGCCGTGGCAGTGGATGCAGGTGCCCGGCTGCTGCGTCACCTGCTGCCGCTGGGTGAAGACCTGGTCCTCCAGCATGTGCGCGTGGCCGCGCTCCTCGCGGAAGTCGGTGGCGAAGGCGTAGCCGCTCCACATCGTGACCAGGCGGGGGTCCTCCTCCAGCCGGCTCTGCGCCACCACCGAGCGCGGATCCGCCTGGGTGGGCGTGCGCGCCACCGCCTCGCTGCCACCGTAGCGGGTGCGCTTCTGGTCCACCGTGCGCCTGTAGCCGTCGTACTGCAGCGGGAAGTTCTTCCCCCACACGGCGGGGTCCGTGAGGGTGTCGTCGAGCTCCACCACCCGGTAGAAGGGGTTCTTCGCCTCCTGCTTGCGCTCCATGATGTTGACCAGGAGCGCGGTGACACCCGCCGAGGCCAGCGCCGCCACCACCGCGACCGCCACCACGAGCCTGATGCCGCTGAACAGCCGGCGCTTCTCCGGAGCCTTCTCGGGCTCGGTCATCGTGCAATCTCCTTACGGATGAGCTCGGGGTTCCCCGACCCTTCGGGATGACCCACGGAGTTGTGGCAGGTGAGGCACTGGAGCTGCTCGCCGGGCGCCACCTGCCCATGGCCCGTGGGGGGCGTCTCGATGGCCTCCACGATGGAGGCATGGCACTTGCGGCACGCGTTCTCCGTCACCACGCGGTTGCCCGGACGCAGGCGGATGGGGTCCGGGAAGGTGCCGGTGGTGAAGTAGAACGAGTGCCAGAAGCCGTTGCTCGCCTTCGTGTAGTACTTGGGCAGGAAGCCCGCGGGCGTGTGGCAGTCGTTGCAGGTGGCCACCGCGTGGTGGCTGCTCTTGCGCCAGCCGTCGTACTGCTCGTTCATGATGTGGCAGTTGGCACAGGCGGCGGGGTCGTCCCGCAGGTACGACGAGCCCTTCGCGTACGCGAAGGTGAAGCCACCGAGCCCGACCGCCACACCGATGGCGATCCCGAGGGTCACGGCCAGCACGGTGCGGGATGCGAAGAGCACATGGGGCACCCTACCTGGATCGCCCGGGCGCGTGCGCGTGAAGTGACAGACAGACCTCCACGACCGCCGGCCGCGTGGTCCCACCCCTCTGGCAGGCCCCATGCTCGGGCATGTCCAAGCGTGCGGCGGCGTTGCTGTGTCTGGGGTTGAGCGCGGCCTGCGCGCACTACCGCGTCCAGGCGCCCGGCGCCGCCGGGGCCAGCGCCACCGAACCGCAGGGCGAGGTCCTCTGGTCCCTGGGCTGGGGGCTCGTCCAGGAGCGGCCCCGGGTGGACAACTGCCAGGGCCAGGCGCTCGCGGAGGTCACCCAGAGCACCAACGTGGGCTTCGCGCTCATCAGCGTGCTGACGCTCGGCCTCGCCATGCCGCAGCGGGTGGAGTGGCGCTGCGCGAAGGCCCAGCCGGCGCCCGGCGACCTCGGGGTGCGGTAGCCATGCCCCCTGTCATCCACGAGAGCAGCCAGAAGCGCTGGCAGAACTGGCACCAGAGCTACACCCAGAAGCTGGAGCTGCTGGTGGACGTCTGGAACGCGGAGGCCTCCCAGTCCACGGTGCCGGGCTACCTCGACACCACCGTGGGCCTTCAGGGGCTCATCCAGCGCGCGCTCACCGAGCGCCTGGAGATCCGCGGCCTGGGAGGCGGCTGGTCCTTCACCAAGGCGCCCGCCACCAGCGGCATCCTCGTCAACACAAGGCCGCTGAACTACCTCTTCCCCGCCCCCCGCCC
>NZ_RAWC01000141.1:0-23150 GCF_003611685.1 Corallococcus sp. CA049B
TGCCGAAGGAGAGCGGCGTGGCGGCCGTGGAGGTGACTTCACCGTGGTAGTGGTGCCGGATGGCGCGCTCGATGGAGGACGCCGTCGCCACCACGACCTGGAGCTTCTGGCCGGAGTGGAAGGCCAGCTCCTGGAGGGACTCCACGTTGGTGGGATCCGACGTGGCCACGGTGAGCGTCTTGGTGCCGGGCTCGTAGGCGATGGGGAAGACGGTGTAGCGCTCGGCGATGTCCACGCGCAGCGCCTGGAGGGCGTTCGGCACGGGGACGTGCGTGTCCAGGTTCACCGTGGGGATGGCCAGCTGCCGCGACAGGGCGTGAACCATGGAGCTCTCGTCCACGACGCCCATCTGCACCAGGGTGAGGCCCAGCCGGCCGCCCCACTTGCGCTGCTCGGCGAGCGCCGTCCGCAGCTGGGTTTCAGTGAGCAGGCCGGCGTCCATCAGGATCTCGCCCAGCCGCCGCTTGCGGTTGGGTCCCGGGCCGGGAGGAACAGAAGGGGGAGGATTCACGGCCGGGCAGCATATCAGTGCTGGACGTTCCCCAGGCCTCCGGGGGGGCACAAACAGGCCAGGGGGACGGGGATGGGATAGCCTGGGGCCCATGGTGCGAAGCCGAAGCGTCCTATTCGCCGCAGTCCTCGTCGCCTTCACCGCCGGGTGCGCCTCCCAGCGCCTGTCCGGCGCGGACCTGGACCGGGTCCAGCGGCCCGCCTTCATCTCCCGCATCGAGGATGGCGCGGGGCCCAAGAGCAAGGTGTTCCAGGAGGACAGCGCGTACTCCGACAAGCTCAAGAAGCTGGAGCCCAAGGAGGCGGACCGCCGGCTGACCGTGAAGCTGCAGCAGGCGGTGACGCGCTTCGAGCTCTCCGAGCGCCTGCGCGTCACCACCCTGTCGCGCCTGCCGGCAGAGGCCCCCTGGACGGACGCGGTGGATCCCGCCCGGGTGGCCTCCGCGCTGGAGAGCTTCCTGGTGGAGGAGGTGCCCGCCAACGCGCCGGACTACGACTTGATGGCCCCGCTGGGCGCGGACACCATCGTGGAGTTCGTCATCCAGGACTACGGCATGCGCAGCGATGACGGGCACGCCGGGGCCTACCTCAAGGGGTACGGGCGCATGTTCCGGCTGGACGGGCGCTCGGAGCTGTGGCGCCGGCCGTTCGACCTGGACGCGGTGGAGCAGGGCGCGCCGCACCTGGATCCGTTCAAGGTCGGCAAGGAGCCGGAGCTGTTCCGCCTGGCCATGACGGACCTGCTGGACAAGGTCGCGGACATGTTCGTGAAGGACCTGACACCCCAGAACCGCAGGGGCGCGGCCCCCTCGGGCAGCACCGCGCCGGACACCGTGCCCTCCGCCGTCACGCCCGCCCCGGCGCCCACTCCGCCCGAGCGCCAGCTGCCCCCGGGCGAGCTGCCGGATCCGGATCCCTAGAAGAGGGCGTGCTCCGCCAGGAGCACCCCCAGGCCCACGGCGAAGCTGATCAGCGTCACGGGCACGCCCACGCGCAGGTATTCCATGAAGCCCATGCGGACCTTGCCGCGCGCGGCTTCGAAGACGATGAGGTTCGCCACGCTGCCCACCAGCGTGAGGTTGCCCGCGAGCGTGGAGCCCAGCGCGAGCACGTGCCACGCCAGCTCCGGCTCCTGCATGGACGGCACCCACGCGCGCGCGAGCATCACGAACGGCACGTTGCTGAAGAGGTTGGACGCCACGAGTGTCAGGAACGCGAAGCCCAGCGTCTCGCGCCACAACGGCCCGGCCATCAGCGGGGAGAACAGGTGGCGGATGTCCTCCGCCCAGCCCGCCTTGTTCACCCCGTGCACGACCACGAAGAGGCTGGCGAAGAAGAGCAGCAGCACCCAGTCCACGCGCTCCAGGGCCTCGCGCGGCTCATGCCCGGACAGGGACATCACCAGCACGCCGCCCGCGAGCGCGCTCCAGCTCATGGGCAGGCCGGCGAAGAACGCCACCACCACGCCCAGCAGGCCTCCCAGCCCCAGCGCGAGCAGCCGGCGGTCCACCTCCAGCGGGGGCGGGTGCGTGTCGAAGCGCGCGGACGGCAGGTCCTTGCGGAAGAGGTAGAGCAGCGCCACGGCGACGATGAGCGTGGAGAGCATCGCGGGCAGGGCCATGTACGCGGCGAACCGCGCGTAGCCCAGGCCGGATGCGCCCTGGATCAGCATGTTCTGCGGGTTGCCGGTGAAGGTGGCCACGGAGCCGCTGTTGCTGCCCATGCACACCGCGAGCAGGTACGGCACGGGCGGCAGGCGCGCGTCCTCCACCACCACCAGCACCAGCGGCGTGAGGAACAGACACACGGTGTCGTTGACGAGGAACGCGGACAGGAACGCGCTCACGAACGTCACGGCCACCAGGAGCAGCTTCGGCGTGTGGGCGACCTTGAGGGCCTTGGCCCCGGCGGCGCGGAAGAAGTTCGCCTGCGCCAGGTACACGGCCAGCAGCATCATCCCCAGCAGGAGGACGAGGGTGTCCATGTCGATGGCCTGCTGGCTCCGGTCCGCGCTGTGGCCGAAGACCTCCGCGGGCGTGACGGCCCCGGCGACGACCATCAGCGTGGCGCCCAGCAGCGCGCCTCCGGGACGGTCCAGCTTGATGAAGGGCAGCCTCGCCCCGGCAATGAAGATGTACGTGAACAGGAAGATCGCGAGCGCCACGAGCGCGGGACACTAGGGGCCGCTCCGAAAGACCGTCGAGGCCCCCGGAAGCCGTCTGTCCAGGGCCAATCGGGACGGCTACTGACAGGCGGGAAGGTGGGTGATGGGCCCTCCAAGGACCACCGGGGTAGGCCTGACGCGCGTTGTCCTTCCGGGTACACGTCTGTACAGTGGCCGACCCTATGAAGCCCGAGAAGGAAACCGAGGCCTTCTCCGGCCCGCGCCGCACGCCGTGGTCGGGAGCTCGCGGACTGGACGCTGTCCTCCAGGGATGGCGGACGGACCGGCAGGTGTGGCCGAACATCGTCCACGACGCCGTGACACCGGCCCGCTCCGGAGTGTTCGCGCCGCTGCCGGAGGGGCTGTCCCCCCAGGTCCGGGACGCGCTCAAGCGCCGGGGCGTGGAGCAGCTCTTCTCCCATCAGGCGGAGGCCTTCGAGCGGGCCCGCGACGGGGAGAGCCTGGTCATCGCCACGCCCACCGCGTCCGGCAAGAGCCTCTGCTACAACCTGCCGCTGCTGGATCGCTTCGCGCGCGAGCCGGAAGCGCGGGCGCTCTACCTGTTCCCCACCAAGGCCCTGTCGCGCGATCAGGAAGAGTCGCTGCGCGCCTTCATGCGCGAGGCGGGCCTGGGCCACGGCGCCATCACCTTCGACGGTGACACGCCGGGGGACGCGCGCCGGGCGGCCCGGGAGCGCGCGGGCGTGGTGCTCACCAACCCGGACATGCTGCACACGGGCATCCTGCCGCACCACGCGAACTGGGCGCGGCTGTTCTCGAACCTGCGCTACGTCGTCATCGACGAGCTGCACACGTACCGGGGCGTCTTCGGTTCGCACCTGGCGAACGTGCTGCGGCGGTTGCAGCGGGTGGCGCGGTTCCATGGCGCGTCGCCCACGTTCATCCTGGCGTCGGCGACCATCGGCAACCCGAAGGCGCACGCGGAGCGGATGCTGGGGCGCGAGGTGGCGCTCGTGTCGGAGAGCGGGGCGCCGTCCGGTGAGCGCCGGGTGATGGTCTACAACCCGCCGGTGGTGAACGCGGAGCTGGGCATCCGCGCCAGCTATCTCAAGAGCGCTGTGCGGCTCACCTCGGACCTGGTGCGCGCGGGGGTGTCCACGCTGCTGTTCGGCCAGTCGCGCAACAACGTGGAGGTGATGCTCAAGTACCTCCGCGACCGGTTCGTGGAGGAGAAGCTGGATCCGTCGCTCATCCAGGGCTACCGGGGCGGCTACCTGCCGGGCACCCGGCGCGCGACGGAGGCCGCGATGCGCGCGGGCGAGGTGCGCTGCGTGGTGGCCACCAACGCGCTGGAGCTGGGCATCGACATCGGTTCGTTGGATGCCGTCGTGTGCGCGGGCTACCCGGGCTCCGTGGCGGCGCTGGCGCAGCGCTTCGGCCGCGCGGGCCGGCGAGGCATGGGGAGCCTGGCGCTCCTGGTGACGTCCAGTTCTCCGTTGGATCAATACTTCGCGGCGGATCCGCGCGCGCTCACGGGCGCTCCGGTGGAGCACGCGCGGATTGATCCGGACAACGTGGAGATATTGGTCCAGCACCTGAAGTGCGCGGCGTTCGAGCTGCCCTTCGAGGAAGGGGACGCGTTCGGCGACGTGCCGGTGGAGAACACCACGGAGGCGCTGGACTTCCTCACGCAGCACCAGGTGGTGCACCCGTCGCAGGCGCCGGAGGGCGGGCGGCGGATGTTCCACTGGTCGTCGGACGCGTATCCGGCGCACCACGTGTCGTTGCGCAGCGTGGGCTGGGACAACGTGGTGGTCATCGAGCGCGGCACGGACAAGACGCTGGCGGAGATGGACTTCCGCTCGGCGCACACGCAGCTGCACGAGCAGGCCATCTACCAGCACGACTCCGAGCAGTACCAGGTGGAGCTGCTGGACCTGGAGAACCACAAGGCGTTCGTGCGCAAGGTAGCGCCGGACTACTTCACGGACGCGATGACGAACGTGCGCGTGAGCGTCATCCAGGAGGACCAGGGAGCGCCGCTGGGGCCCGCGCTGCACGCGGGGCTGGGCGAGGTGTCCGTCATCGAGAAGGTGGTCGGCTACAAGAAGATCAAGTTCCATACGCACGAGAACGTGGGCTACGGCGACGTGCGGCTGCCGGAGATGCAGATGCACACGTCGGCGCTTTGGCTGACGGTGCCGGAGGCGGTGGTGCGGAACCTGGACGCGCCCCGGCCCGCGGTCATCGACGCGCTGCGCGGGCTGGGTTCCGCGCTGCGCACGGTGGCGTGCGTGGGGCTGATGAGCGACCCGCGCGACCTGGGGCGCACGCTGGGCAGCAAGGACGAACCGGACGGTCCGCCGCGCAAGGAGGGGGGCGTGGGCTTCGATCCGACGCTGTTCCTCTACGACAACGTGCCCGGCGGCGTGGGGCTGGCGGCGCGGCTGTATGATCAGCGCGAGGAACTGCTCCTGCGAGGGCGCAAGCTGCTGGAGTCGTGTCCGTGCGAGGACGGGTGTCCGGCGTGCATCGGGCCGGCGGCGGGTGGGCAGCCGGGGAGCGCGCCGTCGGGGTCGCATCCGCGCAAGCGGCTGGCGTTGGACCTGCTGGCGGCGCTCGGCGTCGCCGGGGTGCAGTGAGGAGCACGGGCGCGGCATGGACCTGAAGCGCAAGCTGTCCCGACTCACCAGCGCGGGCCCCGGCACCCAGGCCCGGGCGCCCGTGAACACCGTGGCGGTGGCTCCGGTGGTGGAGACACCGGCGGTGGAGGTACCGGAGGTCGCTCGGATTCCGCCAGTGGAAGAGGCGGGCACGACCACGATCGCGGAGGTGCTGGTCCAGGCGCTGCGCAAGCGCATGTCCATGGACGGGGAGGGGGAACCTGCCCTCGATGTGCCTCCTCCTCGGGATGTTCCCTCCCAGGAGGCCACGCGGGCGGACGGCCTCGTGGACCTGCGCGAGGAGGCGCGGCGGCGGTTCGCGGCGAAGCGCGGCGGTACGGCCGACGGCCCCGCGGATCCGCGAGTGGAAGAGCTGCGCCAGATGTTGTCCTTCTGGGCGGAGCGTCAGGGCACGGCGTCCGCACGGAAGGCGGTGGCGCCGGTCCCCGAGCCTCGGGCGCTGCCGGTGGAGGCGCGGGCGACGCCGCATGGCACGGTGCACGTGGCCGAGCAGGTGTATGCGCCGGACCACCGCCACGGCACGGCGCCGGTGGCGGCGGCGCTCGACGTGGAGTCGCGGCTGGTCGCGGGGCTGGCGCTGCATCCGGAGCTGGAGTCGGTGGACTTCACGCGGATGCTGATGCTGGACACGGAGACGACGGGGCTCGCGGGCGGCACGGGCACGGTGCCGTTCCTGGTGGGCCTGGGCTGGTTCGAGGGCCGCTCGATGCGCGTGCAGCAGCTCTTCCTGCGGCGCATGGGAGAAGAGGCGCCCATGCTGCGCCTGCTGGCAGAGCGCATGGCGTCGTCGTCCTGTCTGGTCACGTACAACGGCAAGAGCTTCGACTGGCCGCTGCTCCGCACGCGCTTCGTGCTCAACCGGGTGCCGGTGCCGAAGGAGCTGCCGCACCTGGACCTGCTGCACTGCGCGCGTCGCGTGTTCAAGCACCGGGGCGAGGGCGCCCGGCTGGTGCACCTGGAGTCGAAGGTGCTGGGGCATCACCGGGTGGGGGACGTGGACGGCTCACTGATCCCGGAGCTGTACTTCCGCTTCCTGCGCGGCACGGACGGGTCGGAGCTGGTGCCGGTGCTGGAGCACAACCAGAAGGACCTGCTGCTGCTGGCGGCGCTGATGGGCGATCTGGTGCGCCGCTTCCAGTCGGAAGGCACGGAGCGGCAGGACCCCCGGGATCTGCTGGGCTTCGCGCAGGTGGCGGAGAGGGCAGGGGACGCGGCGCGGGCGCTGACGTTCGCGAAGGCCGCGGCGGAGAGCGGAGGCCCGGTGGGAATCGAAGCGCTGGTGCTGGCCTCGCGCATCTGCCGCCGCTCGGGGGACTGCGAGACGGCGGTGGCGCACCTGCAGCGGGCGCTCACGTTCGCGAAACCCGGGCAGGGCGCGGTGCTGCACCTGTCCCTGACGAAGCTCTACGAGCACTCCCTCAAGGACCTGCCCCGGGCCCTGTACCACGCCAGGCTCGCCGCCCCCGTGGAGCTGCCCGAGGACCACCAGCTCCGCCTGGAGCGGCTGGAGCGGCGACTGTCGCGTCAGGGCGCCTGAGCGTCGGGTGTTCCTGCGTCGAGCAGGGCTCCGGCATCTCGGGAGGCGACCATGAGGGGGAGGGGACGCGGGAGATCCGGGTCGAAGGACGGCGAGACGCCGGGGGCGGCCTTCTCCAAGACACCGCCATCCGCGCAAGGGATGTACGGCTCCATCCCATCCAGGATCCGGCGAAGGATGCGGCCCCCAGAAACAGGAACACGGCCGCCTCACGGCAGCGCATCACGCAAGCCCGGGAACCACGCGACGAGCAGCCGCTGCGTGCCCAGCTTCACCTGGGCCCGGCCCCACTCGCTGTCCTGGTAGACGCGCTTCTTGCCGTCACGCTCGTAGGTCCGGGCCGGCACGTGCGCCCGGACCAGCACCGCGCCTTCCGGATACGCCTCGGCCCGCCGCTGCACCTTCGCGAACTGGAGCGACGCCTCTGGACCTTCCACCTGCTCGATGACCGCTTCGAGCGGGTGGGGCATGTCCGGCATCTGGAACTCCAACGTCATCCCCGGGGCCAGCTCCTGCCGGTAGTCCTCCGACAGCAGCACGGAGAGCGACGGCAGCACGTCCCGGTTCAGCAACGCCACCACCGGCTGCCCCGCCTCCACCTGGGCCCCCTTCGTCACCTCCACCCGGCCCACCATCGCCTTCAGCGGCGCCACCACCTCCGCCGCCCCGGACGCCGTCTCCAGTCGCGCCACCACCTGCCCGGCCTTGACCGGCTCGGTCAGCCCCACGTCCACCGACATCACTCGCCCCGCGGTCGGGGCCGGGACATCCACCCACTCGCCCTGCTGGAGCCGCACCGGGCCTCGCGCCGTCCGGTCCACGCGCACCATCCCCGCGAGCACCCCCAGCGTCACCACCGCTCCCACCGCGCTCAAGGCCCACGCCCGCCGTGAGAAGCGGGGCGCCACCTTGGGAGAGGAGGGGACAGGCGTCGGAGGGGATTCGGGCCGTGGATCCATGCTCGCAACAGGATGATCCATCCCGGCCTCGCCACGCCAGGACTGGTTGGAACGCGGGATTCACCGCCAGGCCTTCAACCGTGTCCCCGAAACTTGACGGACGCGCACGCCTGCTCGCCCTACAGGGATGTATCCCTGCATCGTCCCGGGGCGCCTTGTGCCATGCTGCATGCGCCTCGTGGATTCCTCCTTCCTCAAATTCGGGTCCCTGGTCCTCGCCGGACTCCTCGCCCCGGGTGCATTCGCGGCGGAGCCGACGCGCGAGGAACAGGTGCGCGCGGAGCTGGAACGCCAGCTGCGCGACATGGTCCCCGAATCCCCCTCCGAAGTGCAGGTGCTCTTCGCGGGCTTCAAGCCCGAGGACGGCTACCGGCTCGTGGAGACCGACTTCCTCCTGGATGGCGAACCGCTCGCCGTCCCGGGGCTGGAGGAACTCAACGCGCCCGGCGTCCACCGGCTCGCGAACCTAAAGGTCGAACCCGGCGAGCACACCCTCGTCTCGCGCGTCACGTACACCAACGGCTCCTGGAGCCTGTTCAGCGAGACCAACGGCTTCCTCTGGAAGATCACCGCCTCCGTCGGCTTCCAGACCCAGCGCGGCCTGCGCGTCGTGGTGAAGGCGTCCCCCAGCGTCGTGCCCAACGCGCCGGATCCGCGCCTCAAGCTCAAGCTCACCCATTCCGTCACCGCGGAGATGATCAAGCCTCCGCAGGACGCGCCCGCCGTCGTCACCGCGCCGCCCGTGAAGCCCGCGGCCGTGGATGCAGGCGCCCCGGTGAAGGTCGCCCAGCCCACGCCGCCGCCGGACGCGGGCGTGAAGCCCACGACGACCGTCGTCTCCGTGACGCCGCCCGTGGAGCGCCCGCCGGTGGCCGCCAGCCGCCTGCGCCTCCAGGTGACGTCGAAGAAGCCCACCTCCGCCACCGCCTTCGTGCGCGGTCCGGGCGAGCCCCTGAAGCTCACCGTGCCCGGCAAGAAGCCGCAGGACGTGCCCCTGTCCGCGGGCGCGTACACCGTGGACCTCATCGCCGACGGCTTCCTCGCGCAGACGCGCCAGGTGGAGCTGGCCGCCGGGGCGGACACGTCGCTCGCCTTCGCGCTGGTGCCCGCGCCCAAGGCCGCCAAGGCCGCCAAGGTGCAGGAGGGCCGCATCGAGCTGCCCCAGCCCCTGAGCTTCGACGAGAAGAAGCCCGTGCCCGCCAAGGCCTCGCTCTCGGGCCTGGAGCTGGCGGTGGACCTGCTCGTGCGCGACCCGAAGGCCCGCCTGCGCATCGAGGGCCACACCGACGCGCGCGAGGTCCCCGAGCCTGCGCGCCAGAGCCTCTCCGACGCCCGCGCCCGCGCCGTGGCCGACATGCTGATCCGCGCCGGCGTGGCCCCGTCCCGCGTGGAGGCCGTGGGCCTGGGCGATCGCAGCCCCAAGGCCCCCAACCTGATTCCTCGCGGCCGTGAGCTCAACCGCCGCGTGGAGCTGGTGCTGGTGCGCCCCTGAGCCTTGAGGTTGAGGGAGGGCTCCTCTAGCGTCCCACGCGTTCTTCGCCAAAGGGACGCGCGATGCCTCGCTACGAGTTCACGGAAGGCAGCTCCAGCAAGTTCTGGGAGATCACCCTGGAGGGCACCACGCTGACCAAGCGCTGGGGCCGCATCGGCACCGACGGCCAGGAGAAGGTCGAGGAGTTCGACTCCAAGGCCGAGGCGAAGAAGGTCTACGAGGCGCAGATCCGCGAGAAGGAAGGCAAGGGCTACACGCTCGCCGAAGGCGGGGACAGCGACGGCGGAGAGGCCACCGCCGAGTCCGCCGTCAACCCGGACCTGGAGGCCGCCATCCTCGCGAAGCCCGACGACGTGAAGGGCTACCTCGCGTACGCCGACTGGCTGGAGGCAGAAGGCGATCCGCGCGCGGAGCTCATCCGGCTCCAGCACTCCGCGCTGGATGCGCCCGCGGCCGCGCGCAAGAAGGTGGCGAAGCTCATCGAGGAGCACGCCAACGAGCTGCTGGGCGAGTCGCTGACGGAGGCCGTCTCCGACGAGACCCTCAAGCTGGAGTGGCACCTGGGCTTCATCCGCGAGGCCCGGCTGGGCCAGGTGGACTACGACTCCACGGCGAACATCCCGGACCTGCTGGCCGAGCTGCTGGCCCACCCGTCCGCGCGGTTCCTGAGCCGCCTCACGCTCGGCATGGCCAGCTTCGACGGCGAGAACGACTACGACGAGACGCTCGAAGTGCTCGCGAAGGCGAAGCCCGCGCCGCCGCTGCGCTCGCTGTTCATTGGGGACTTCGAGTTCCCGGACGAGACGGAGATCTCCTGGACGCAGGTGGGCGACCTCAAGCCGCTCTACAAGGTCTATCCCCAGCTCCAGGAGCTGCGCGTGCGCGGCGGTGAGATCGGGTTCGGGAAGATCGACCTGCCGGAGCTGCGCTCGTTCACCGTGGAGACGGGGGGACTCGGCCAGGGCACGGTGAAGGACATCGTGAAGGCGAAGTGGCCGAAGCTGGAGTCGCTGGAGATCTGGTTCGGCCAGGAGAACTACGGCGCGAGCGGCGGGGTGAAGGACCTCAAGCCCCTGCTCGACGCGGAGGGCGTGCCGGCCCTGCGCAAGCTGGGGCTGCGCAACGCGGAGTTCACGGACGAGCTGTGCGCGGCGCTGCCCAAGTCGAAGATCCTCGCTCAAATCGAAGCGCTGGACCTGTCCATGGGCACCATGAGCGACGCGGGCGCGGACACGCTGGCCCAGAACGCCAAGGCCTTCGCGCACCTCAAGGCGCTGGACGTCACCCAGAACTTCCTCACGAAGGCGGGGCAGAAGACCGTGGCCAACGTCGCGAAGTCCGTGGCGAGCGGCAACCAGCGCACGCCCTATGACGAGGAGTCGCGCTACGCCGCCGTGGGCGAGTAGTCCGTCTCCATGCCGCCGTTCCTGCTCATCGGCAACCCCGGGAACCGGCGCGTCACGCTCTTCCAGGAGTCCCTCGTCCGCGCGGGCCTTCCTCCCGCGCACGTGGTGGCGTGGGAGACGGTGGCCCGTACCCCCGACGTCCTCCTGGAGCTGCCCGACACGGAGCGCCTCGTCCGCATCGACGCGGCGGGGGAGGACGCGGCCGTGGAGCGCGCCTTCCTCCAGCGCGGCTTCATGGATGCGCTCGGCGCGGGCTGCGACACCGTGACTCCCGAGGCACTGGAAGTGCTGCCAGATGAACACGGCCGCGTGCTGTGTCCCCGGCAGCACCACCTGGGCTTCCTGCGCGTCCTGGAGGACCTGACCACGCGGTTCGCGCAGCGCCCCCACTGGCGCGTGCTGTCATCTCCGGGCGCCATCGCGGACCTGTTCGACAAGCGGATCACTTCGCGCCGGTACACGTCCCTGGGCATCCCCGTGCCGCCGTTCCTGGACGTGGCTCCGGGCACCACACCGGAGGCCCTGCGCCACGCCCTGCGCGAGGCGGGCTTCCGGGAGGCGTTCGTGAAGCTGTCCTGCGGCTCGTCCGCGTCGTGCCTCGCCGTGTACCGGCCGGGCCTGGCGCAAGGATCGCTGCTCACCAGCCTGCACCGGGGCGCCACCGGCTGGTTCAACTCCCTCAAGGTGCGCCGCGTGACGGACGCGCGGGAGGTGGACGCGGTGCTGTCCTTCCTCCTGCGCGAGGGCTCGCAGGTGGAGGAGGCCCGGCCCAAGGCACGGCTCGGTGGGGACATGTTCGACTGCCGCGTCCTCGCGGTGCGCGGCGAGCCCGTCTTCACCGTCGTGCGCCAGAGCCGCCTGCCCATCACCAACCTGCACCTGGGCGGCTACCGGGGGGACCTGGACGCCTTCCACGCGGCGGTGCCACCCCACGAAATGGCGGCCGCGATGGACAGCTGCCGAGCCGTGGCCCGCGCGCACGACTGCCTCCACGTGGGCATCGACCTGATGTTCGAGGACTTCTTCCACGGCCACCGCGTGCTGGAGGCGAACGCCTTCGGGGACCTGCTCCCCGGCCTCACGCGCGACGGCCTGTCCGTCTACGACTGGGAGATCCGCGAAGCGCTGCGCTGAGCCCCGCCCGTCCACAGCCGCGTCGCCGGCACGCGCTCCAGCAGGCCGGAGCCGAACACGCGATCCAGCTCCAGGTACTCCAGGTGCACGTAGCCGATGTGACACCCGCACGTGTCCTTCGAGCACGGGCGAGGCTTCAACGCCGCGTCGAAGTCCGGCGCGTACACGTTGCCCAGCGGCTCCTTGATGAAGTGGCACCGGTACGCGGTGCCGTCACCGTCCACCGACAGCACGGACTCGCCGCCACGGCAGGCCCGGCCCCGGCTGGGGTGGCGCGTGTTGTTCACCGGGAAGAGCGGGTCGATGCGGGTGAAGCGCTCCACGTCCTCGGGCGTGTACGCGTCCAGGCCGTCCTTCACCGCGTTGATCCACAGGTACGTGTCCTCGGGCAGCTCGCGGCGCAGGGCCTCCGCCTCGTCCGCGAAGCGCCGGAAGCCCACCATGCCCGCGCTGTGCCGCACGCCGTGCTCCGACAGTTGCTGGCACTGCGCGAGGAAGCGCGAACGCTTCATCCACTCCGGATGGTACGTGGCCCAGATGCCCAGCTTCTCCGTGCGGCAGTCCGTGAGCCAGTCCAGCCGGCAGGAGAGGTTCGTCTGCACCGCCGCGCGCTCCACGTGGGGCAGGTGCGTGAGCCGCGCGAGGGCCTGCTGGTACCAGGGCCAGATGAGCGCCTCGCCCCACGGCGTGAAGAACACGGACACGGTGTCCTGCGTGCGCGACTCCACCCACTGGAGGAACCGCTCCAGGTCCGCGCGGTCCTTCGTGAGCTCCTCCTCGCTCTGCTTCCACTTGCCGAAGGGGCAGTACTCGCAGCCGTAGTTACAGCCGGACAGCGGGCCCCGGTAGAGCACGGTGAGCTTCATCGCCAGGCGTACTCCGCCTTGCGCGCGCGCACGGCCTCGGAGTCCAGCCAGGGGCCAATCAAGTCGGAGCGCTCCACGCCCTCCGGAGTGAGCTGGAACACGCCGTCCACGTCGCGCGCCAGCCCGTGCGCCTCCAGCTCCGCGAGCATCGGGAAGTCCGCCTTCGCCTCCGTGCCGAAGCGCTGGCGGTACGCGCTCGGGTCCACGCCCTCCGCCAGCAGCGACAGCGCCAGGTGCCGGTGGCGCTGCTCGGCCGCGTCCAGCACGAAGCCGTAGCGCACTTCACCGAAGGAGGCCGTGTCCCGTTCGCTGTACGCCTGGATGATGCCGCGCACCTCGCGCGAGGCCACCGCGTACTCGGACGAGTAGTGCACCGCGCCCGTGTACGAGCGCGCCCCCACGCCCAGGCCCACCATGCCGTCCTCCTGGCAGCGGTACACCGCGCCGCGAGCCGCGGGCGCATGCGCCGCGCGGAACATCCGCATGGACACCTGCGTGTAGCCGCGCGACAGGAGGAAGTCCCGGCCGGTCCGGTAGAGCGACAGCCGCAGGTCGTCCCACGCGCGCGACTTCTTGCCCAGGAAGGTGAGGGGCCGCACGTAGAGCGGATAGAGGTACAACTCCTCCGGCGCGTACCGCAGCGCCGCCTCCAGCGAGTGGAGGAACGTCTCCACCGTCTGGCCCTCGATGCCGTAGATGAGGTCCAGGTTGAGCGTGGGGAAGCCCGCGCTCCGCAGCAGGTCCAGCGTGGCCTCCACCTGCGCCGTCTTCTGAGGCCGCTTCACCGTGGCGACCTCCGACTCCAGGAAGCTCTGCACGCCCATGCTCACCCGGTCCACGCCCCGGGCCTTCAAGAGCGCCACCTTGTCCGCGTCCACCGTCTCCGGCGACACCTCCACGGACATGGGCACGTCGCGAGGGTCCACGCCCAGCTCCGCCGCCAGGTCGAACACCGTCTCCAGCCCCGCGACATCCAGCAGGGTGGGGGTGCCACCGCCAATCGCGGCCCGCGCGAACGTGGCGGGCCCCAGCGCCGCCTTCACCCGGCGGGCCTCGCGCTTCAGCGCGGCGAGCCACGCCTCGACGACGTCCTCCTTCGGGCCCGCGGCGGTGAAGAGGTTGCAGAACCCGCAGCGCATCTCGCAGAACGGCACGTGCAGGTAGAGGAACAGGGCGTCCCGCCGCTCCTTCGCCCAGACGTCCTCCAGCGGCAGCGCGGGCGTGAGCGGGCGGTAGGCCGTCTTGTGCGGGTAGCCGTAGAGGTACGCCACGTACGGCGTCCCTTCGAGCATCGACTCCAGGCGCGTCATGGCGCGGAGTCTACCGGCAGCACGAACTCGCCATAGGGCACCGTCCACACCACCGGGTGTCCCAGCCGGTGTCCCGTGTAGCCGTCCTCGCCGTACGCCGTGCCGTGGTCCGAGCACACGATGCAGAACGCCGGCCCCCGTCGTCGCAGGGCCTGGAACAGGGGCGGCAGCTGGCGGTCCACGTACGCCAGGGCCGCCGCGTGCGTCGCCTTGGAGTCCTCCGTCGCCCCGGGCACGTAGTGCCGGTTGGGCTGGTGCAGCGCGGAGACGTTGATGAACAGGAACACCCGCTGCTCCCGGGGCAGGGCCCCCAGGATTTTCACTGCGAGTGATGCCTGATTTTCCGTGGATTGGGGGTCGGTGACGCCCAACTCCGGGGCCCAGTGCGCCTCGGAGAAGAGGCCCGGGAGGACGCGGCCCAGGGGGTTCCGCTGGTTGAAGAACCCCGTCCCGCCAATGCACACCGTGTGATAGCCGCGCCCAGCCAGCCCCGTGACGAGGTCCGGCGCGTCCAGCACGCAGGTGCCGGGGCCCGTCGTCTCGCTGCCCTCGAAGCGCAGGGCGAAGGGGCGAGGGTGCCGCCCCGGGGTGACGGGGGTGGGGAGGAAGCCCGCGAAGAAGGCCTGGTGCGCGGCGTAGGTGAAGCTCGCCGGGGTGTGCCGCTCCTCCCACCGGCCGCCCGGCAGCAGCGCGGCCAGGGTGGGGGTGCGGCCTGCTTCCAGCTCCTCCCGGGCCACGTCGTAGCGGAGCGTGTCCAGCGTGAGGAAGAGCAGGTCGTGCGTGCCGACCATCGCGTTCAGGTCATGCATGCGGACCGGAGGGGCGGGGAGGGGACCTCATCGATGAGAGGTCCCATACCCCGCCCGGGACGGCGGGACTACGACATCGGCGCGGTCTCGGCCGGCATGGACTCCAGCGGGCGGCGCGCGGCGTTGGGGCGCTGCGTGTCCACCGTGGAGTTGTAGAGCGTCGTGGCGAAGGTCTGCTGCCCGCCCGTGGACAGCGTGCGGAAGGCGCGGTCCAGCGCCTGCTGGCCGCCCTGCAGGCCCTGGCCCAGGGTGCGCTCCACCAGCGCGCGCGCCTGCTGCTCGTTGAGGCGCGCCGTGAACGGGCCGGTGCCGGACGCCGCCGCGTCGTCGCGGGAGAAGGCGCCGCGCGCGATGGCCGCCGCGTTCGGATCCGTGAAGGTCAGCTCGTAGCTCGTCTCCGGGGACTGGCCGGGACGCGTGGTCGTGGTCGCCACCACGGAGTCGTTGATGGCCGTGCGCGCCCGGCCGTTGCCGTCCGCGCCCACCTGCATCTCCGTGGACTGGGTGCTGCCCGCCACGTCGCGGTCCGTCTGACGCACGGTCTGATCACCGGCGCCGTCCGCCGTGAGGCGCGTCTGACGCGCGGAGGAGGCCACCTCCTGGCCCAGCACGCGTCCCTGGCGGGTCTGATCCAGCGTGTCCGTGCGCTGCACGTTGCTCACGCCCGGGCCGTTCTCACGGGGCAGCTGGCCGGTGCGCATGAAGTCGTCATAGGCCGCGCGGCCTTCGGGCGTGCGGATGTTGAAGTCCGCGGTCTGGGTCTGCCCCAGGCGCTGATCCTGCCGGCCCTCCAGGCCGCGGATGTTGGTGGCGTCCTGCTGGCGGCCCTGGCCGGTCACCGTGGCGCGCACCGTGTCTTCCGACGTGCGCTGCACCTCGTAGCGCTGCGTCTGGGTGCGGTCGTACGACGTGCTCAGCCCCAGCCGCTCGCCCAGCCGGCCCGGGCCCGCGCGCAGGCCCGCGTTGAAGCCCGCCTGGCCCTGGACCTCCGCCCGGGCGCGGGTGCCCACCGGCCACGTCTCCGGGGCGGCGGGGTTGGGCAGCTGGCCATTGCGGATGGCGTCCGTGGCGGCCTCGCGCGGCACCTCCACGCGCAGGCTGCCCTGCAGCCCGAACGAACCCCCCGCGCTCACCGGCCCCAGCCGCGTCGGGACGCCGCCCCGGGGCGTCGAGCCGCGGTTGCCCACCTGCCCCTGGGCCTCCAGGACGAAGTTGTCACCCTGCGTCGTCACCCGGGCGCGGCCCGAGGGGCGCAGCGCGGCGGCGGGCGAGAACGAGTCGCGGTTGCGCTCCGCCGCGGCCTGCGCCTCGGGCGGCTGCTGCGCGGGGGCCTGCGTCCGCGGCGCGCTCGCGGGGCGGTTGGCGGGGACCGTCGACTGCGTCGGCTGGAACGTCGGAGCGGGACGGTTCGGATTGATGGAAGTCATGTGTATGGAGGTTATCGGCCTTTCCGGTGGTTTGTTTCCGCTCAGTGTGTGGCTCTTACACTCCTGAATCCTGAGAGATTCCAGCGACTTCCACCCAGCGAGAACCACCTGGGCCTACTCGGAGTGAACACCCACGGCGCAAAAAGCACGCCCTATTGCAACTGAGTGGCAAGGACTTGAAATACGGCAGTAATACGTATTACAGGTTTTTCTCCTTTTGAAGGGAGTGCGCGATATGCAGAACATGCGGAAGCGGTTCTCGACGTCTCGTGGTGGCTGGCGGCCGGTGACGGCGCTGGTGCTGGGCTGCACCCTGGCGGTTCCTGCTGGAGCGCTCGCGGCGGAGCGCACCCCTTCATCGGCCACGCGGGCTCCGGCGGCGCCGGGCGCGGCGGTGGCGACGGCGCTCAAGGCGGGGGGCACCACGCTGGCGACGCCGTCGGGGCAGGTGTTCCACCAGACGGCGCGGCCGGTCAGCGGCCTGCGCACCCTGGACGTGGCGCGGGACAGCGGCGTGCAGCTGCACGTCTGGCGTGAGCGGCAGGCGGACGGCACGGAGCGCGCCTTCTCCGCGTACACGCGCGGCGGCTCGGAGCTGCTGGGCCGCGTGCAGCAGGAGGAATACCTCATCCGGTTGGCGGAGGCGTCGTTCGACCCGCTGGCTCGCACCGCGCCGCTGCTGGGCAACGCGCTGGTGGCGGACCGGGACAACACCCTGTCGCTGGTGCAGTTCCACGGCACGCCGCTGCCGGAGTACCGGGAGACGATTGAGAACGCGGGCGGCAAGGTGCTGCGCTTCCTGTCGGACCACACGTACCTGGTGGAGATGCCGTCGGAGGTCCGCGCTCGGGTGACGCAGCTCCCGGCGGTGCGCTGGGTGGGGGACTACCATCCGGAGTGGCGCCTGGAGCCGGTGCTGCGGGACGCGCTGCTCGGACGGGCGGCGGCGCTGGCGCCCCAGCGCTACTCCATCATGCTGGGTGAGGGCGGCGCGGCCCGCCAGGCCCGCGTGACGGCGCTGGTGGAGCGGCTGGGCGGCAAGGTGGACCTGGTGGAGCCGGGCGGCCTGCGCGTGGAGGCCACGCTCACCCAGGAGCAGCTGGCCTCGGTCGCGCGCTCCAACGAGGTGCAGTTCATCGACCGCTGGGGTGGCCCCGGCGAGGTGGACATGGACATCGTGCGCGAGACGGGCGGCGCCAACTACGTCCAGGGGCTCAAGGGCTGGAACGGGCAGGGAGTGCGCGGGGAGATCTTCGACACCGAGCTGCGCACCACCCACCGCGAGTGGCCCACCACGCCCATCATCCACAGCACGGGCACGTCCTCCGGTTCGCTGCACGGCACCAGCTGCTACAGCCACAACTTCGCCAGCGGCGTGGATCCGCTGGCCAAGGGCATCCTGCCGGGCGGGCAGGGCATCTTCTTCCTCTACTCGGAGTCCACGCAGTTCGGCGGCACCAAGTCCCGGCTCGCGATGAACCAGGAGCTGCTCAACCCGAACGGCCCCTACCGCGCGGTGTTCCAGACCTCCAGCGTGGGCAGCACGCTGACGACGGCGTACACGACCATCTCCGCGGAGGTGGACGACTACCTGTTCAAGGCGCCCCTCCTGAGCACGCAGTCGCAGAGCAACAACGGCACGCGCAACTCCCGGCCGCAGGCGTGGGCGAAGAACATCGTCTCCGTGGGCGGCATCCGGCACTACAACACGCAGACGCGCACGGATGATCGCTGGTCGTCGGGCGCGAGCATCGGCCCGGCGGCGGACGGCCGCATCAAGCCGGACCTGGCCTTCTATTACGACAACGTGCGGGGCGCGTCCGGCTCCTCGGACAGCTCCTACACGGAGTTCAGCGGCACCAGCTCCGCCACGCCGCAGACGGCGGGCTACTTCGGCCTGCTGCACCAGATGTGGCACGAGGGCGTGTGGGCTGGCCACGGCAAGAAGGCGGACGTCTTCACCAGCCGCCCGAAGATGGCCACCGCCAAGGCGCTGATGATCAACGGCGCGTCCAAGTACAACTGGCTGGCCGGCGGCGCCAACGCGGACATCGACCGCAACAAGCAGGGCTGGGGAACATCGGACGTGAAGCGCCTGTATGACCGCGCCGCGAAGACGTTCGTCGTGGACGAGACGGACATCCTCGCGCCGCTCGGCTCCAAGACGTACAGCTTCACCGTGGCCAGCGGTGAGCCGGAGCTCAACGTCACGATGGTCTACACGGATCCGATGGGCACGGTGGGCGCGGCCCGGGCGCGCATCAACGACCTGTCCCTGCGCGTGACGGCGCCCAACGGCACGGTGTACTGGGGCAACAACGGCCTGACGGCGGGCAATGTGTCCACGTCCGGCGGCGTGTCCAACAAGGTGGACACCGTGGAGAACGTCTTCCTCGCGAACCCCGCCGCGGGCACGTGGACGGTGACGGTCCTGGCGGATGAAGTGGTCCAGGACGCCCACACGGCGACGGCGGCGGTGGACGCGACCTACGCCCTGGTGGTGAGCGGCGTGAACCTCGCCGCGAAGGCGCCGTAGTCGCTTTCCGTGCGCGGGCTCCGGTTATGGCTGGGGCCCGCGCCGTGGCGGTCAGTGCTCAGCGACTCGGTGGCTCGCCGCTCAACCAGAATGCGCGGTTGCCGCTGCGCAGCGCCCGCTCCAGGAACTCCGCGAAGCGGGAGGCGATGCGCTCCATCTCCTCCGGGAACGTCTCATGGAAGGCGTCGAACAGCGGGTATCGGCCCGCCTCGCGCTGGGTGCTGTCCAGGACGACGTAGTCGGAGTCCTGCATGTCCACCAGCGTGAAGATGGACGGCGCCCCGTCCCGGTCCTCGTCGCGGGCTCGGATGGCCAGGCGGGCGCGGCGGATCTCCGCGAGCGGCAAGACGCGGTAGAGGGCATCGGCCCGTGGCGCGAAGAGCGTGCACCCGTCGCAGTGCAGGTAGAAGGCGCGCAGGTCCTCGTCCAGTTCCCACCCGACGCGCGCCTCGAAGGCGGCCAACTGCGCGGGCGCCGCGGGCGCGTTGGGGAAGTGGAGCCGGGAGACTTCGGCCAGGAGTGGGTGCATGGACATGGCCGTCAATCCACGTAGGGCCGCTCGGGGCCCGGCTTCAGCCACTGACCACCCGGCGCATAGCAGGCGGGATACTCGCGGTTGAGCACGCCGTGCACGTCGTCGGGCACCGGGAGGACGTTGTCGCGGGCTACAGGCGCCCCGCCGTGCCCCAGGTCGAAGATGTGGTGCCCCTGCCAGTTGACACCGCCCGTCGATGGCCAGCCGCCGAACTCGCGGCCCCACTCATCGCGGAACGCGTTGCGAGAGTTCTTCCATGTGTCCCGGCGCCACTTCCCGTCCGACACCTTCGGGTAGTCGCAGCAGCAGTGGGTGATGGCAAGGCGGCCGCCGGCCTCCGCGGGCATGAAGAGGTAGCGCCCCTGCCAGTCCCCCTTGATGTCGGCCAGCCACATGCAGCCCATGAGCGGGTAGCCCTGCGCTGCGCACTTCGACTCGCACCGGGACAGGAACGCGGCGCTGCACTGCCAGGGCCCATAGTAGATGGTCGTGCGGAGCTGCCCGCCGTCCGGCGTCCTGACGACCGACCCGACCCACTTCCCGCGCGCCGGACTGCCGCCCCCGCCGACAGTGGCCGAGCCACACCCGGCGAGGGTGAGGAGCACGGCTGCGCTCGCGAGGCTGCGGAGGGTAAAAGTGGCCGCCATTGCAACCCATGACAACACGGTGAAAGAGGTAGGTTAAGGGCGCCGTGATGCTCAGTGCTCGGCGGGCTGCGCGGGGGCCTGCTGCTGGACCACCGGCTTCGAGGCGCGCTGGAGGACGGGCAGGGACGGGCTCAGCGTGCCCAGGTAGAGCCGGCCGTGGAAGCCCGTCTCACCCGGCGCGTCGAAGAGGGCCACCTTGCGCGGCGTGTTGGGCTCCTGCCGTGCGTCCGCCGCCGGGTTGATGCCGTGCACGTCGCAGTCCACCTGCTGCCAGACGTTGAAGCGGCAGGCGTAGTGGGCGCCGCGCGCGAAGCCCACGTCCAGCGCTCGCACGGGCGAGGAGGGCAGGGCGGCCGTGAGACGGTGACCCATGGGTTCGAACTTCGAGTCCCAGTTCACGCTGCCAGTGCGCACGTGCACGTCGCCCGCGAGCACCAGCATCCACGCGTCCGGGTTCTCCTTGCGGAAGGCGATCAGGTTCGCCGCCATCTCCTCCTCGCGCGCGTTGCCTGCCGCCTGCTTGGAGTCGAACGCCACCACCGACACGGCGTGGCCCTGGGCCCGCAGGCGCCGCGCGGCCTCCAGCAGGTGGATGACACCCGCGCTGCTGCGGCCGTCCTGGTCCACGCGGCGGAAGAAGTCGCTCAGCACGAGCAGCCGCTCCAGGTCCGCGTCCGTGCCGGCGCTGGTGAGGTACTCGTCCAGCGCGGCCTGATCCACGGACGGCACGGACAGGGCCAGCGCCACCGGCAGCTTCTTCGCTGTGGCGTCGCAGAGCATCCGGGCGGCGGCGTCCGGCAGCTCGCGCGTGCCCATGGGGTCCGCGACCAGCACGGTGCCGCCCTGCGTGAGCAGGGGGTCCACGCCCTCCACGGGGTCGCCGCAGCGGGGCGCGGCTTCGGGCGTCTCCGGGGTCCAGCCCGCGACCTTCACGTCGCGCACGGGGATGGACGCCTTGCCTCCGACCAGTTCGAGCGACGGGACCATCTCCAGGCGCATGAGCAGCTTGCGCTCCTGGGGCAGGTCGCGGAAGCCACGGCGCAGCCTGAAGCCCTCCATCTGCGGGACGCCCTCGAAGGTCTCGTGGGCGAACACCTCGCGGAAGTGGTTGTAGTAGTGGTCGTTGGTCTTCTGGCTGCCCGGCTCAGGCGTCTGCTGCATGACGGCGTCGTCTGCTTCCCGGTACTGGAGGCGGAAGATGCGCACGATGGACTGGCGCGGGCCGACCTCTTCGGGGCGCACGAGGTAGCGTTCGAAGGTGCGGTTGCCGCGCACGTTCACGCCAATCTCCCAGGACTGGGAGTACAGCTCATGCGTGGTGTTGTTCTCGAAGATGTCCAGGCGCTGCTCTTCCAGCAGGCGGCGCGCGACGAACATCGCCTCGTCCAGGGGCACCAGGTACACGCGCTCCACGGTGGGGATGGGCTCCGTGTCCAGCGGATCCCCATCCAGTCCGCGCGAGATGCTCGTGCACCCCGTCATGCACAGAAGTCCCAGCGTCCAGTGCCACCGCATGGTCCTGTCCCCTTTCGTGGAAGGGGACAGCCCAAGGCATGCGCCATCCCCGGACGACTGAGTCTAGCACTCCGGGTGCGGGGATTGCGCCACCCGGCCGTGAAGGGAACAGTGCATGCTCCTGCTGACCGCTGGAGCGAAGGGGACTCGTGTGCAGCGACATGCGCGAAAGAGGCTGACGGCTCTGCTGATGGGACTCGGAATGCTGGGCGCCTTGCAGCCACCGGCAGCCAATGCGGAGCCTCCCCTGACGAGGGCCCCGGGGTGCACCAAGCGTGGATGGCCTGCGACCGTCACCTGCGGCAGGACGCCTTGCTTCGTTTCGAGCTGTGGCGAAGGCAAGTGCCCGTACTGCTTCATCCAGGGCATGGAGAACCTCGTGTTCACAGGGTGGGCGGTCTACACGTGCACGAGCGGCGACGCCGTGACGGGGAAGGCACTGATGTTCAACACGGCGCCCTTCAACGCTCGTCTGGGGCCCATCTGTGGCTGAGGATTCGTGGGATCAGGAAGCGACCCAGGTCGTCGAGGCGCTCAACCTCCTGACCGTCCTGGCCGCGCCGCGTCTCTACGAGCGCTGGTGCACCCAGGCCCTGGCGGAGGAATTGCGGACCGTGCTCCAGTCTCGAATGGAAACGCTCGCCGCCTTCTGTGAGAAGGCGTGGGGGAGTCCGGATGCGGAGCGCTTCCGGGCGGCAGCCCCCAAGATACGGGCGCTCGCCGAATCCCTGGCTGCCGCGCCCACCGGTCACCTCATGGATCCTGGTTGGAACGCCCAGGCCCGCGAGTGCCTGGATGCGCTGGGAGTCCAGGCGCCTCCAGGCGGATGGGAGTCCTTCGAGGGATTGTGTGCCAGCGGGGAGTGACACCTCAGTACTCCAAATTGGCAGCGAAGCTCTCCCGGAAATCGAGCAGTCAGAATGCCGCATTGATTCAGGGGCAAGGGCAGAGGGTGCCCGTTATGGAGGAGCGCCACCATGCCGCACGCGAACAACACCGCCCCCGAAGAACTACAGTCCGTTCCTCCGCCGCTTAGGAGGTTTGCCTACCTGCCGTCGTTTACCGATCGCTTGGCGGATTTGGAGCAGCTTGCCGAGCCCGAGGACTGGAACTACCAGCACACGGAGAGCCCGTACCCGCGCCCCATCCTCTACTCCTACGTGCTCCACACGTTTAACCGGATTGAGGAGGAGGGGAAGATCGCCTACAGCGATGACAACCAGTACGCCTGCTTCAACACGGGGCTGGCTACTGTAAACCAAGAGCCTATCTACGCCTTGTTCCAAGCCAACAAGGTACCTGGCAAGCAGCTCTGGTGCCATCAAGGATTCGTGCGGGGCGGGGAGCAGCGGCTGACTCGGTTCGCAAAGCTCCCGACGATGGCGCACTATTTCACGGACCCCTCCGAACTCATCTTCGACATGAGGTTGGAGCTGCGTGTGAATTACGAGCACATGCTCACCGACAACCGTGCGCGGTTTCCAAAGTCGCTGAATACTTCCAGCGACTACCACCTCCAGACGCTGCTTAATACTACTTGATCAGATGCGTGACGGTCCTCGAGGAGGAGCGCGAGCGCCGAGTCTGCGGAGGCACAGCGGGCAATGGCCGAGGCGGCGCAGTAGCAGATGCTGAAGCCGCCGACGCACCTGGGGCAG
>NZ_RAWC01000142.1:0-22749 GCF_003611685.1 Corallococcus sp. CA049B
GTCTTGTCAACACGGGCACGTCCCGGAGCCCGGCGAGCGGCCAGGCGGGCATCCGTCGGGGTGGGTGGGTGGCCCCCTGGGACAGCGGCCCTAACTTCCCGGACGGACAGGCGCGGAACTCCTCGCGCCCGAGGGGGAAATCATGACGGGCTTCAAGCGCGCGGTGGGATTGGGACTGCTGGTGGGCGGCGCCCTGGGAGGCTGGGGCTGCGGCAAGGAGACGCCCCCGGCGGAGACGCAAGGGTTCCAGGACCCCGTCCAGCTCCAGCACCGTTCCCGCGCGGAACCGGCCGGAGAAAGGGCGGGCAGCCCGCTACGCGACTCCTCCAGCGAAGAGGTCGACGGAAAGCCCTACAACAGCAACAGCCGGAGCGCGCTGGGCGGCGGCACCGCGGCCCCCAACCAGCTGGAGGGGAACACCGTCCAGCGGATGGGCGGCAGCGGAGAGCTGGGCACGGGGCTCGCGGAGAGCTACCGGGGCACGGCCTCGGAGGGCACCGGTGGCTCCGGGCCCGACGCGGGCACCGGAGGCTCTGGAGGCATGGACGCGGGCACCGGAGGCTCCGGGCTCGACGCGGGTACTGGAGGCTCCGGGCTCGACGCGGGCACGTGAGGCTCTGGAGTCCTGGACATGGGCCGCAAGCTCCAGGCGGCTTCGGAACGGCTACTCCTGACGACGCTGCACCTCCCGGAGCTTCTCGTACAGGGTCCGCACTTCACCGAGGGTCGGCGTCCTGCCGCCGCCCTCTTCGACCTTGCCTTCCAGCCTCTCGTATTGCTTGCACAGCAGCCACATGGCCGAGCAGCCGTGGTTGTCCTTGAGCCTCTCGAAGAGTTCCTTCGTCCGCGCCCACTCCTTCGCCACCTCCGGGGAGAGGTTGCTCTCCTTGGCGGGAGCGGGAGCGCGGGCCGGCGCGGCGCGCTTGCCGGGGCGTGCCGGCGCCGCCTTCTTCGCGGCGGGAGCGGCAGCGCTCTCGGCCGGCGCATCCGTGCCGAGCATGGCCTCCAGCGCCAGCGCATCGGTGTCCGTGGCATCCGGCCCGGTGGGGCCCTTCGCGGGCCCGGCGGACGGTGACGTGGGCGCAGCCTGCGCGGAGGTGGGCGCCGCGGCCACGTTCTGGGCAGGAGGCGTGTCCTGCGCGCCGGTCGGCGTGTCCTGGCCCGGCGAAGGCGGCCTCCCCTGGGGGCGCGTGGGAATCTGCTGCACCGGGGTGGGCGGAGGCGGCGTCGACGTCCGCGACTGCTCCAGGCCCACGGCCACGCGCAGCTCGGGGACGAAGTAGAGCCCCGCGCCCACGATGGACAGCGCGACGACCATCAGCAGGATGAACACCAGCGCGGAGCGCAGCCCGCCCCCCTTGCGGACCGGCGCTGGCTCGCGCCGCGCCGCACGCGGCGGCTCCGAAGGCTCCGGACGCACCGGCATGGCCTTGCGCCGGGTCGCGTCGTCGCGCGTGGCGCGCGCGGTGGAAGACTCGTCTGGATCCGCGGCGGGCGCGGGAGCGCGGGCGACGGCGCGCATGCCCGACGCGGTGCTGGAGCGAGGGGGCGGCGTGCTCGGCGATGACCCGCGCACGGCGCGCCGGGACCCCGTGCGGCCCTTGGCCGGAGCAGTGGGGCCGGTGTCGGCCTCACGCTTGCCGGTGGAAGAGGAGGTCTCTCGCAGCAGCGCCTCATCCAGCATCACGCGGGCCTGGGGCTCCTCGCGGCGCGAGGCCCGGGGCATGGAGATGCGCGGGTGCGTGTCCGCGTCGCCCTCGCGCGCGGCCGGGGCGTCGTCCGGATCCGCGGAGATGTACGGCACGCTGGAGTCCGACTCCAGGGCGCGGGCATCCACCGAGACCAGGTCCTCCGACGGACGCGTGTCCTGCACCGTGGGCCGGGGAGCCGGCCCCGGATCGAGCGGCTCGGAGTCCCGCGAGTCCTCTTCGGCTTCAAAGGAGCGCGAGGCGCCGGACTGGATGGACGGCACCTGGATGGTGGGCGCCGCGTACGACGGCAGCGGCACCGGCGCCGGCGCAGGCCGGTTGCCATTCGACGGCGTCGTCACGCCGGGGCGCGAGGCCGACAGGGACGGCATCGCGGCCGTGGGGCGCTGGCCTTCCGGGACGCGGGCCTCCACGGCACGCGCGGACTCGGCGGCGCGGGGCGCATCGAAGCCGCGGGACGACTCCGAAGCCCGGGGCGAATCGAAGCCACGCGACGACTCCGGCGCACGCACCGGCTCGTAGCTCGGCAGGGGCTCCGGGGCGCGAGCCGCGTCGAACGCGGGCGGCGGCGCGGGGCGGCTGCCGTTCGACGGCGTCGTGACTCCAGGCCGCGCGGACGCCAGGGACGGCATCGCCGCGGTGGGGCGCTGTCCCTCCGGGATGCGCGCCTCCGCGGCGCGAAGCTCGGCTCCCGCGGAGCGGCCTCCTTCCGGGATGGGCTCCGGCCACGGATAGGGGCTCTCGGGGAGCTCCTCGTCATCTGCGAACGGGCCGTCCGGCGGAGGCGGCGGCTCCATGAACGGCAGCGACTCACCCGCGGATTCGAACCGCCCCGCCCCGGCGTCGAAGGAAGGCATCGGCGGAGGCGCCACCGGCCGCGACGCATCCACCGGCACGAGGGGCACGGGCCCATCCGCGGGCCGCACGGCGGGAATCGACGCCATCGGCGGAGGCGGGGGCGGCACACCCCGCGGGCCCACCGAATCGGAGAAGGGCAGCGAAGCCCCCCGCCCTCCCGGTTCCGCGAACGGCCGCGACACCGGCACGTCCGGCACCGGAGGCGCGTCGCGCGACGGCAGCCCTGGCTCCGCGTGCGGCAGCGACGTGGCGCGCGGCGCGGTGGGCTCATGCGGCTCGGAGGCCGGCAGCGCGTCCGCGCGGGGCGCGGTGGACTCTCCCAGCAGCGGGGCCGGAGCCTCCGCCTCCACGGCGCGGTCCGAGGGAAGCCGGATGGCCGGCAGGCCCTCGAGGATGGTGGGCCGGTCCATCGCGTCCTGGCGCACCTCCACCGTGGGCGACGGCTCCGACGACGCGGGGCTGGGCCGCATCTTCGCGCGGGCCGCCTCCTCCAGCGCCTCCACCGGGAACGCGGGACGCGTGGACTCGTCCACCACCACGCCGGGGCGCGTCTCACCGTCGTCGCGCGCGCCGCCGCCGTCCTCTCGGCTCCGGGGCGTGGGGTGGAAGGACAGGGGCTCCACCGGACCATCCAGGCGGATGGTCTTGGCCGGCAGCGTGGGCGCCTGCACCGTCGCGCGCGGCGCGGGGGCCAGCGACTCGTACGTGCCGCTGCCGCGCACGTCGCGCGACACCTCGCGCAGGGACGTCAGCAGGCGGCGCTCGGACTGGTAGTCCGCGGAGAAAAGGTCGCGCATGAACTTGCTGACGCTCTCCGGTCCCGCGCTGGTGTCGATCTCCATCAGGCACGCCTGCAGGCGCACCCGGAAGTCCTCCGCCGTCTGGAAGCGCTGCGCCGGGTCCACCGCCAGCGCCTTCGCCACCAGCTGCGACACCGCCGGCGGCGTCAGCGGCTCCACTTCACTGAGCGGCGCCACCTTCGGGTTCGCCACCGCGGACATCAGTTCGCCCGGCGGCAACGCGTCGAACGGGTTCTTGCCGGAGATGAGCTCGTAGAGGCACAGGCCCACCGCGTACAGGTCACTGCGGCGGTCCACCGGCTGGTGCCGGGCCTGCTCGGGCGACATGTAGAGGAACTTGCCCAGGATGATGCTGGGGTTCGTCTTCGCCGCCGACAGCCGGCTCTTGGCCAGGCCGAAGTCGATGACCTTCACCTCCCCCTCGTAGGAGATGAGGATGTTCTGCGGAGAGATGTCCCGGTGGACGAGCTTCAGCTCCTTCTCGTCCTCGTCCCGCTTGCGGTGCGCGTACGCCAGCGCGTCCAGCACGCGGCCCATCACGTACAGCACGAAGGTGAGCGGCAGCGGCGTCTGCCTGTCGCGCACGCGCGCGGCCACCTTGCGCAGGTCCTTGCCGTCCACGTACTCGAGGGCCATGTAGGCCTCGCCCTCGTGCACGCCCATGTCCAGCACCTGCGCGATGGAGCCGTGTCCCAGCCGCACCAGCGTGCGCGCCTCACCGACGAAGCGGTCGACGAAGTCCTGGTCCTCCGCGAACTGCGGGAGGATCTTCTTGATGACGCACAGCTTCTCGAAGCCCTGCGCGCCCTCCAGGCGGGCGAGGTAGATCTCCCCCATGCCGCCGGTGGCCAGATGCGACAGGAGCGTGTACCGGCCGAAGGGCTGCGGCCGGAAGGGACGCAATCGGGCGGGCTGGGTCGAAGAGTTCATGCGGTGCGGGGGTCCACCACGGGTAGCGCATTGAACCCCGGGCAGGGGGCCCGCTTCAACCCGTCAACCGGCCGCGCCGGCCGCCTCACCGGATACCGGGGTTGGTCAGCATGCCCATGTCCTCTTCAATCACCTCGAAAACCGCGACCTTGTCCCGAGGCGGCCGCACCACCCGCTCGCCCAGGGGCATCACGTCGAAGCGGGCCCCGGTGGCCGCCAGCAGCTTGCCGGTCATCAGCACCTGGCCGGGCGCCGCGGTGGAGGCCAGCCAGCCTGCCACCCCCATGCCCTCTCCCACGGCGCTGTACTCCGTGCGGGCCTCGGTGCCGATCATCCCCACCAGCGCCTTGGTGGAGTGCAGCGCGATCCGCAGGTCGCACCGCTCGTCCTGGGGCCTGCGGGCCATGCCCCGCTCCCAGTCCGCGCGCAGGGCCAGCGCCGCGCGCACCGCGCGCACGGCGTCGTCACCCTTGGCGTAGGGCACGCCGAAGAGGGCGCGCATGGACTCGCCCATGAAGCCTTCGACGGTGGCCTCGAAGCTGAAGACGATGCCGCTCATGCGCGCGTGGAAGTCGTTGAGCAGCTGCGTGGCCCGCGCCGCGCCCAGCCGGCCAATGACGGCGCCGAAGTCCGCCAGCTCCGCGTGCAGCACGGTGAGGTTCTTCTCCTCCAGGCCCGGCAGCTTGCCGCCCGTGCGCTGGGCCTCGGCGGCGCGGCGCTCGGCCACCTCCGGCGAGTGGTAGCGCTCCAGGTTGCGCCGCATCCGGTCCGTGCTGGAGCCGTCGCGCACGGCGAAGCGCTGCACGCCGCTGGCCACCAGGTGGGCCACCGCGGTGCACGCGTCCAGCATCAGCTCCAGGCTGGTGTCCCCCCCGCCGGGCACGTTGACGTAGAGCACGCCCGCGAACGGAGGCTCCGTGCCGATGGGGATGCACAGCACCCGGTCCACGCCGTACATGATGACGCTCTCGCGTCCGGCGAAGCGGCGGTCGTCCTTCACGTCGCCCACGGCGATCGCGCGGCCCTGGCGGATGGCCTCGTCCACGATGGCGTCCGACACGGGCACTTCGCCCTTGGCCAGCCGTCCGCGGTGGCGCACCGCCGCGGGCACCAGCGGCCCGGTGGCGTGCTTGAGCAGCACCACCGCCGTCGTCGCGTCGGTGCGCTCCAGGAGCCGGTCCATCGCGGACTCCAGGAACGCGGTCAGCGTGCGCGCGGTGGCCAGCGCCTCCGCGGCGTGCACCAGCAGCACCAGCGTCTCGTAGGACACGCGCGGGCTGGCGATGGCGGAGCCCGCGGGCACGGGTGAGGGACCGGAGAACGCGTCGTCGAACGGCAGCGGCCCCACGTTGTCCAGCAGGCGCAGCACGTCCGCGTCCTTGACGTTCTTGGCCATCAGCACGGAGGGGCCCACGTCCGTGCCGTGCCCGAAGCGCACGACGCCGCCCGCGCCCAGGTCCATCATCTCCGTGGCGGCGTTCTCCACCGTGTGCGGCTGGCGCACCGCCAGGGTGTTCTCCCCCAGCGCCACGGTGTCGCCCGCGTTCAGGTGCTTGCTGCCCTGGAGCGGCGCGCCGTTGACCCGGCTGCCGTTCCGGCTGCCCAGGTCCTCGATGCGCAGCACGTCACCTTCGACGTAGAGCCGCGCGTGCCGGCGCGACACCAGGTCGCCGCCCAGCACGATGTCGTTCTCGTCCGCACGGCCGAGGCTGGTGACGCCCTCCGGCAGGTCGTACGACGTGTCGAAGTAGCCGGGCCCGTTGATGATGATCTGCCACATCGGGCGCAAGACATTACACGACCTCCCAATCTTCCGAGAGTCCGAGACGCTTTCCCGTGGAAGACGGGCGTCCAGCCGAGGCCCCGGACGCCCTCCCGCGTCGCGTCATACCCGGGGGCCCCGCCCGATGCTGGGGTCGGAGTTCACCTGGGGCGCGGTGGATGAAGAGGAAGTCACCCACGCGCAGTGTGCGGAACGCGGTCAGCGGGCGGGACGCGGGGCCCCCAAGGCCCCCAGAGGTCCCCCACCCGCCTCCGCGTCTTCGGAAGGCAGGTGGGGCGCGCGCGTGCTTACGGCACGCCGCCGTCGGGGAGCTGGCCGTTCACCACCGACAGCGCATCCAGGTCGAAGCCGCCGGACGTGCCGCCGTAGCTGTTGAGCCCCGTGTCGGTGAGGCGCACGAAGCGCGCACGGGAGAGCCCCACGTCCGCCAGGTCGAAGCCGTCCCCGCCCGCCACGGCCGGGTCGGTGGGAGACACGCCGTTGTCCGGGGCGGAGAGCACCGGGTGCGTGCCAGCGCAGCCCGGGTAGCCGCCGTCCTTGTCGGTGGCGGCGCACGGGAAGTCGAACCAGGTGACGCCGTCGTCGCTGACGGACACGCTGGCCGTCTCCACGAAGATGTCGCCGCCGAACTTCTGGAAGGCGTTCTCGAAGACGAGCAGGTCCACGCCCGGGCCATCCACCGCGAACAGGTCGGTGAACTCCAGGGTGATGGAGCCGCCCCGCCCCAGCGACAGCACGTCGAGCGAGCCCGTGTTCTGTCCCGCACCCACGGGCGGACCGAGCACGATGTCCGGGAAGCGGTCCTGCCCGAAGCCGGCCGAGTCTCCGAACGCGTACGCCGTCACCCGGTCCGCGAACGGATCCACCGGCCGCGAGCCCGCGTCGACACCGGCATCCGTGTCCGTCCCGGCGTCGGCCTCCGAGCCTGCATCAGGGACACCGGCATCCGCGTGGGCGCCGGCATCCACGACGTCCTCACCCGGAAGTGGACCGGGCTCCGGGTCGCCCGTGCACGCGCCCAGGGCCAGCAGCGCGCCGAGCGCGAGCAGCGGGCGCTTCATCACTGGCCCTGCCGGATGCGCACGAGGCGGCGGCCGTTGACGTCCTTCACGCCCACGAGCAGGTCCGCGCCCAGCGACGACAGCAGGTCCACGGCCGTGCACGCGTCCGGGGCGTTGAGCACCGCCTCGCGCGAGCCCACGCTGACGGGCTGACCGCCGCCCAGGCCGGGCGTGAGCGAGAAGCGCGACACGTCGGTGACGCCGAAGCCCGTGGCGCCGTAGCCACCGCGCGCCACCGCCACGCCGTTGCCGAAGCTCGCGGCGGCGTTGAAGTCAGAGCCCACGTCCACCTTCGGCTCGTTCGTGAGCACCACCGGCGTGCGCGAGGCCAGCGCTGCGTCCAACTTGGAGTTGGACACGGCGTGGGCCACGTTCACGTACGTGTCCGCCTCCGAGTAGCCGAACACCGCGATGCCGTTGTTCGCGATGGCGGTGAAGCCGCTGGCGCCCACCTGCGCCGGGAAGTCCACCACCTTCACGGCGGAGTAGGGCTTGGAGGAGGTCACCAGCGCGTAGATGCCCAGGTCGCCCGTCACCGTATCCACGCCGCCGCCATTGATGAAGAACGTGTCCGTGGTGCCCGCGGCGGTGTAGTTGGCCGGAGCGTCGAGGTAGGTCGCCGCGTCGCGCGTGGACGGATCCAACAGCGCCACGGAGCCCGGGAAGCCCGCGCCGGACTTCGTGTAGCCCGCGAGCAGGCGCGTGCCGTCATAGGCCAGGAAGTAGGACGGGAAGGTGTTGGCCGCGTTGGCGCGGTCCGCGGGCGCGAGCACCGTGTCGAGCGCGGCGGTGCCCAGCGTCACGTCCGGCCAGGTCCCCAGCGCGAAGAAGTCTCGGCCCGTGGCCGTCGTGCGCAAGCCGAAGAGCGAATACGTGGGGCCCGGCGTGGACACCACCGCGACCACTTCCGGAGACAGGTCCGCGGACTCCGCGACGCTGAAGCCCGTCTGGAGCTGGAGCGTGCCCAGCACCTGCTCGCGAGGCAGCGGGGCGCAAGCGACCGTGCCGCCGTCCGTGCCCGCGTCCGTGCCGGTGCCACCGTCGGTCTCCGTGCCCGCGTCCGTGCCGGTGCCAGCGTCCGTCTCCGTGCCCGCGTCGGTGCCCGCGTCGCCCTCTTCGATGTCGACGACGACCTGGGTGCACTTCTGCTCGACGCAGGCCCAGGACTGGCCCGCCGGGGCCGCGCCCTTGTCGCGGCAGTCGAAGGCGTCCACGCACTCATCGCCGCAGCCCGTGCCGCCCAGCACCACCGCCAGCAGGGCGCCCATCAGCGCCGCGCGCTGGCCCTTCGTGCCCATCCGCTTCATGTCGGTCCGCATCGCGTCCTCGCTCCTGGCCTTCCCGCACGAAAGGCGGAAGGCATTGCCCTGGCGGGAGGCTTTCGCGGACGGAAGGCACCGGGCCTCCAGGCGCGCATCGCACCCTGGAGTCCTGCCTTCGCCGTCAGCTCCCCGCGGAGGTTCCGGTCTGTCGCCGGGCCCTCCGTGGGGAGGACGCCGGGTCTTCGCCAGGTCTTCGGACTCGCTGAAACGGTGTTCGTGCGAACGCTGTTCCTGCTTACCGCTGCGGGGCAGTCCCGGACTCGCACCGGGTTCCCTGGAAGCCCTCACGCCCCATGGCGGGAAGGCATCGATGACGGAGCGGGACTATGGCGACCCCGGGGCAAAGTCAATGCGCCGCGGGTTCGGCGCGTCGCTCGCGCATCAGCACGTAGCGCCGCGTGCTGCCGTCCACGACGACGGTGGACACCACGCGCCAGCCCTCGCCGCCCAGCCGCTGGAGCTCCACGAGGTCCTCTTCGGGGCTCTCGCGCTTGACGAAGGTGTACTCGTACGCCGGCGCGGGCGGAGGCGCGGGCGGCGGCGGAGGCACTGCCTTCCGTGGCGCGGGGCGGGACGTCTGCGCCCAGACCGCCGAGGGAAGAAGGAACGCAGCGGCCACGCCGAGCAGGACACTCAGCAGCACGAGGAGTGAGGCGGAACGACGATTCATGGAAGCGCACCCGGGGGAGGGACAGCGGGCATCTAATGCCGCCACCCCCACCCCGGAAGCCTCGTGCGTCCCAGACGCACGGTACGGACGCGCGAGGCCGCCAGGACCGTCCAATGGAGAACGGCCCCGGCGCTCGCGCGCGACTACGGCAGCTGCACGCCGTTCACCACGGCGACGGCATCCAGGTCGAAGCCGCCGCTGGTGCCCGCGTAGCCGTTGGCGCCCGAGTCGCGGATGCGCACGAAGCGGGCACGGGTGAGGCCCACGTCCGCCAGGTCGAAGCCGTCCCCGCCCGCCACGGCCGGGTCGGTGGCCGGGATGCCGTTGGAGGGGTGCGAGTACACGGGCGTGACGCCCGCGCAGCCCGGGGAGTCGTTCGCCACGTCAGCGGACGCGCAGGGGAACTCGTGCCAGGTGACGCCGTCGTCGCTGACGGCCACCACGCCCGTCTCCGCGAACGGCTTGCCGCTGGGCTTGATGAACGCGTTCTCGAAGACGAGCAGGTCCACGCCCGGCCCATCCGTCACGGCGACGTCCGTGAACTCCAGGACGATGACGCCGTTGCGACCGAGCGACAGCACGTCCAACGAGCCCGACGACGCGCCATCCCCTCGCGGCGCGCCCAGCACGATGCCCGGCAGCTGGCTCTGACCGAACCCGGCGCCCGTGCCCGGAGAGAAGGACACGATGTGGTCCGCGAACGGGTCACCCACCAGCGGCCGGGCTTGGAGGGAGTCCTGCCCATCCTCGCCGCCGCACGCCACGGACAGGAGCGCGGTGAAGCCCAGCGCGAATGACTTCGGAAGAAGGGTCTTCTTCATGGGCGTGCTCACGGAGCCTGCTGGATGCGGACCAGGCGCGCGCCGTTCTTGTCATCGACCCCGACGAGCAGGTCCAAGCCGATGGCGGTCATGCCGGTCACGCGCGTGCACTGATCCCCGTAGACGAGCACCGGCTGACGGGCGCCGACGGTCACGGTCGCGCCGGCCTCCGTCACGGTGAAGGCGAATCGCGAGACGTCCGTGCCGGCGAAGTTGTAGTCGGGCGGGACGTAGTCGCCGCGGAGCACGGACACGCCCTCTCCGTGGCCCGAAGCCGCGACGAAGTTGGAGCCCACGGCGAGCGCGGGCGCGTCGGCCACGGCGAACGGCGTGCCGGACCTGAGCGCCTCGGTGATGGACGCAGGGGCAACCGCGCGGCCCTCGTTGAGGAAGGTGTCGTCGGAGAAGTAGCCGATCATCGCGACGCCGTTGGTGGACACGGCGGTGAAGCCGCTGCCGCCCGTCTCCGGCGGGAGCGTGCCCACCTTCAGCGAGGTGAACGGCGAGCTGTCCGTCTTCAGCGCGTAGACGGCCAGACCGGCCGACACCGTGTCGAGCCCACCGCCGTTGATGAGGAACGCGCCCGGCACGACGCCCGCGGAGAAGTTGCTCGGCGCGGAGACGTAGGTGGAGCTGGCGGGAGTGGAGACGTCATACACGCCCACGGAGCCCGGGAAGCCCGCGCCGGACTTCGTGTAGCCGGTGAGGACGCGCTGGCCATCCGTCTCCACGAAGGGGCTGAGGAAGAGCGAGGCGGAGGGCCCGCGATCCGCGGGAGCGGCCACGTCGAACAGCGGCGCCGCGCCCAGCGACACCTGCGGCCACGTGCCCAGCGAGTACAGCGCATGCGGACCGGAGTAGCCGTCCGACACCACCGTGTAGAGCGAGTACGTGGGACCGGGCGTCACGCCCACCGGGCCCGCGGCGGCGGGAAGCGACGCGGCCTCACCGGCCACGAAGCCCGTCTGGAGCTGGAGCGTGCCCAGCTTCGGGTCGTAGGTCGCGACCTCGCACGGATCCGAGCCCGCGTCGGTGTCCGTTCCTGCGTCCGTCTCTGTACCTGCGTCTGTCTCCGTGCCGGCGTCGGTGCCAGTGCCGGCGTCGGTCTCCGTACCGGCATCCGTGCTCGTGCCCGCATCGGTGGTCGTTCCGGCATCGCTACCCGTACCCGCGTCCGTGCTCGTGCCTGCGTCGGTCTCCGTACCAGCATCCGTCTCCGTGTCGGCATCCGGCACGGAGATGGACCGCAGCTCGCAACGCTTCTCGGCGCAGGTGAAGCGCTGTCCCGCGGGGGCCGCGCCCTGGTCGCGGCAGTCGAAGTCATCGACGCACTCATCGCCGCAACCCGTGCTGGTCAGCGACATCGCGAGGGTCGTCAGCACCCACGCGACGTCCTGGAGTCCCCGTCCCGTCATCATCCGCTCGGTCTTCATCCGCGACTGCTCCCTTGCATCGCCCCCACGGGCGAGGTGAATCCAAGGGGCATGGACGGAGAGCGGACCGCGCACGAGGGACACGTCAGGACACGACACGCCGCGCGAGCGGAAGACCTCCGTCACCTCCCCTCGGAGGCTCCGGTCTGGCCATGCCCGGAGGCATGGGTCGTGGCAGGTCTTCGGACTCACAGGCGCGGGAGGCCCTCATCGGGTCACCCACCTACTGGCCGTCGCTTCCCAGCCCACGGAAGGGCCAGTGCTTGCGAGGACGGCGTTCGTTCCTGTTCACCGCTGCGGGGCAGTCCCGGATTCACACCGGGTTCCCTTTAAACGCCACACCGTGCGGATGCGGCGTACCAACGACAGGCGCTGGAGTATGGCGGACGGCAGGGCTTGTCAATACAAGCAGGCCAAAGCCTCACGGCACCGCGACGATGTCGATGGCATTGGAGATGCCGCGCCGGGGATCCACCGGACACGCGTCCAGCGCCGGCCCCGTCGCTTGCGGCGTGGAGTTGCCGCGCCGCTCGACGAACTGGCCGTCGCGCACCTCCACCACGAACACGCGGCCCGCGTTCACGTCCGTGACGTACACGGCATTGCCCACCACCGCGAGCCGTCCGCCCACCGCGAGGTCGCAGCCATTCTCCGGCCCCCCGGTGCAGCCCGGCGACAGCGCATACGACGCCACGGGCTTGTCATCCTTCACCAGCACCAGCCCCGTGGCCCGCACCGCCTTGGCCTGGTAGCCGCCCGCGGTGTCGAACACCGCCTCGCCCAGACAGCTCACCACCAGCTGGTCACCGACGGCCTTCACGTCACCCGCGTTGAGGCAGTCCTTCGCGCCCAGGTCGATGGCATGCACCCCACCATCCGCCGGGTCGATGCGCGCGAGCATCCCGGGCCCGTTGGGCAGATAGTCATTCGCGGGGTTCAGGTTGGTGAGCGCCACATAGACGCCCGCGTCCACGGACACCGCCGCATAGGGAAGCGCCATCGTCGTCCCGCCGTCGAAGGACTTCAGGTCCAGGCCGGTGAGCGGAACGGTGTCCACGAGCCGGGGCTTCTCAGGGTCGCTCACGCTGACGCGAGCCACTGCGTTGCCCTGCTTGAAGTCGGAGCCGGCCGTGCCGAACAGCGGGATGTAGAACGTGTCGCCGCGCTTCGTGATGGCCTGCGGGCTGGTGTTCGCGCCCAGGTTCACCTGCGCCACCGTGCGCAATCCCAGCCCCCCACCCTGCGCGGCCCCTTCCCGCTTGAGCACCTGGAGCGTGTTGTTCACCGAGTCGAGGACATACACATACGGAGGGTCCACGAGGATGTCATTGGGCGAAGCCGCCACCGCGCCCAGCGAGTCCTCCTCCGCCACCGTCCCCAGCGCGCCCGCGCGAGCCTGCGACAGCACCGAGCGCGCCGCGTCCGCCGCCAGCACCACACCATCCCAGGCCGCCAGCGCCTGCACCCCCGAGCCGAACTGCCGCCGGGGCCCCATCCGGTCCGTCCCCGCCTGGATGCCGACCAACTGCCCGTTGGTGTAGCAGGCCGTCACCACGTCATACATGCACCGGCCCGAGTGGCAGGACTGCACGTCCGGGCACACCGCGCCGCAAGCGCCACAGTGGAGCGGATCACTCACGAGCACGACGCAGCTGTCCCCGCACCGCTCCGCGCCGGAGGAGCATCCCTCGCGGCAGGTGCCGGATTCGCAGACCTGGCCGGACGGGCACGCGGCGCCGCAAGCGCCACAGTTCAGCGGGTCGCTCGCGAGCGCGACGCACGCATCACCACACGTCTCCGTGCCCGGCTGGCATCCGCACACGCCCGCCTGACATGTCTCCCCTGCGCCGCACGCGGTGCCACACGCGCCGCAGTTCGACGGGTCGCCCTGGAGGTCCACGCATTCCGCGCCGCAGACGTTGAGGCCAGACGTGCACAGGACCTTCTCCTCCGGGCAGCCGGTGAGGAGCGCCACCGCCAGGGCTGACAGCAACAGCGCGAGCCGAGCATCAGGGAGGGGACGCGACATGGGAGTCCTCGGAGGGAGAAGGGTCGAGCGCCACGGAGAGCGTCACGTAGGCAGCGCGGCCGGGCAGCGGCATGCCGGTGTAGTCAGCGGTCCGCGCATCGAGCAGGTTCTTCACGTCGAACGACACGGTGAGGTCCGGCCGGTGCAGGAAGGTGCTGGAGGCCCCCACGCTCACCCAGGTGCGCGACGGCAGGGACAGCCGCGCCTCACCCACGCGGTTGATCAACTGCGAGGACTGGACGAGGACCTCCGTGCGGCCATTGAGCCAGTCCGGCCCCACGCGCAGCCGGCCCACCCACTTGTGGCGCGGCCGATACGGCAGCTCCTTGCCGAAGTAGCGCGGGTCGCCGTAGCGGTTCTGCGTGCGGGTCCACGCATAGCTGCTGGTGGCGGTGAGCCATGGACGCGGCCGGGCCTCCAGCTCCACCTCCGCGCCCCACACGCGAGCGGCGGCGAAGTTGTAGGGCCTGGCGAGGTTCGGCGGGTACAGCTCGTAGGCGATGAGGTTCTCGTACACCGCCGCGAAGCCGCCCGCGGTGACGCTCCAGATGTCGTCGCGCCACAGGGCCGCGGCGTCCACGGACAAGGCGCGTTCGGGCTTGAGCTCCGGGTTGGGCAGCAGCAGGCCCTGACGGATGTACAGCTCCAGGAACGACGGCGCGCGGTGGGACTGGCCCGCGTTGGCGCGCACGCCGAAGCCGCGCCCCAGGTCCACGCTCGCGCCCAGCTTGGGCGACAGGAGCGAGTAGTGCCCCACGCGCTCCACGCGCACCGAAGGCACCAGCCTCAAGCGCTCGGAGAACAGGGACAGCTCGTCCATGGCCATGACGCTCGCGCGCCACCACGACGCGGCCTGTCCGCCCACCGCCTGCGTGACGGACTCCGATGATCCGGCCAGCGTGACGGCGAGTTCATTGCGTCCCAGCACCGCGCGGCCCTCCACCTCCACGCCGCCCACGGTGTAGCGCTGCGCTCCAGAGTCCACGCCGGTGGTGCCACCCGTGACATCCAGCCAGTCGCGACGGAAGAAGCCGCGGGCACTGCCCTCGCCCGTGTCACCGAAGGGCCGCGCCCAGCGCGCGCCCAGCGACAGGCGCGTCTGGTCCTGACGGCGGGACACGGTGGGGTTCTGCACGGTGCCCGCGAGCGCACGGTCCTGGAGCGACAGCTCCGCGAGCACATCCACGCGTCCGCCACCGTCCAGCCCCTGCCGGTACTTCAGGAGCGCGCCGCCGCCACGAGCGTCGTTGCGCGTGCGCACCTCCTGCGTGAGCGGGTTGTCGTCCAACGCGGGCAGTTCGTCCACGCGGTAGCTGAAGTCGCCCTGGGAGCGGCCACCGTGCAGCAGCACCAGCGCCTGGCCCTCGAGCAGCGCGCCCGACGCGGCGACGTGGGCCATCAGGGTGTCGAAGCTGCCGTAGGTGACCTCGCCGCTGGAGAGCAGCCGTGACGAAGGCGCGCGGGTGACCAGGTTGACCGCGCCGCCCAGTCCACCCGCGCCGTAGCGGGCACCGGCCGCGCCGCGGAGGATCTCCATCCGCTCCAGCAGCGCGACGGGGATGAGCGACAGGTCCGCGGCGCCGCCCGCGCCGTTGAGCGGAATGCCATCCAGGAACACGAGCACGCCATTGGACGACGCGCCGCGAACCACCAGGCTCTTGCTCTGCCCGTATCCGCCGGAGTCCTGCACGACGAGGCTCGCGGATCCACCGAGCAGCTCCGCGGTGTCGCGCGCTTCGCCCGCGCGCTCGCGGGCATCGATGACGGTGATGGCGCCGGTGGGGTCGCGGCGTCGAGCGGAGTCGGCGGGGGCTTCGGGGACTTCCTTGCCGATGACCTCCACGGTGGGGAGGACGAACTCAGGCAGCGGCGCCTCGCTGGCCTCGGGCGCAGGCGTCTCCTGCCCGGCTTGGGCCTGTCCCTGGAAGCTGAGCGCCAGACCGACGACGGTCCGCGCGAGAAGCGAGCGCCACATGCTCCGCCTTCCGCTCCCTCCGTCGAAGAGAGAAGGCCTGACGGCAGCACCGCTGCCGCACCCCTGGGCAGGTCTCCTGGCTGACAGGCTCCAGACGTGGGCGCACGCTGCGCCCTTCTGGAAGGAACCCTCCACCTTCCCTTCGCATCCGCTGACGCGAAAGTGGTGACAACCGAGGCTTCCGGCCCTGGACCTCAGGGCAACCCGTTCACAGTGGCGGGACCGCGCCGGACTCGCACCGGCTTCCCTCTTGAAGGCCCGGCATGGGCACCCAAGGGCCCGGCCCTTCTAGGAGGTCACCCCCAGCCCGTCAAGGCACGGGCGCCGACGCGCCGTGGCGCAGCCCGTCGATGAGCAGGTCGACCATCCTGCGAGTGAAGCCGGGGCCGACCTCCGCGACGGGAACGCAGAGATTCGCCACGCCTCGCAGGAGCTCGTACGCGTCAACGTCCTTGCGCACCTGCCCTGCCGCCGCGGCAGCAGCGAGCAGAGACTGGAGCGCCGGTTCGAGGTGCTCTCGAAAATACGCGGGCAGCGCCTGATACGCCGGATCCTGGGCATTGAGCGACGCGGCAAGGCCTCGCTTGGTGGCAATCAAACTCGTGAACCGGTGAAGCCACCGCGTCAGCGCTTCGAACGCCGCATGCTCGCGCGCCAGCGCCGGGGCTTCGGCCGCGCATGCGTCGATTTCGCGCCGGTACACGGCGGCTATCAGATCGGCCCGCTGTGGAAAGTGCCGATACACCGTCGCGATGCCGACGCCCGCACGGCTCGCGATCTCGCGGACGGGCGCGTCGACCCCGGACTCGGCGAACACGGCCTTCGCCGCTTCGAGAAGGGAGTCGAGGTTTCGCTGCGCATCCGCTCTGGGGGTCTTCTTCATCGCCTTGACAAACGGAACAAGGTTCCGCATATGAGGGTTCATACCGGAACAACGTTCCGTATAGCTCAACCGCAGGAGGAGAGGAAGCCATGCCCCCGACCCACCGCACGACGCAACTCGGCAGGACAGGCCCGCGGGTGTTTCCCATCGCGCTCGGCTGCATGGGCATGTCCGGAGCATACGGGCCGTCCGACGAGAACGAGAGCATCGCGACCCTCCGCGAGGCGATCGACCGTGGGGTGACGCTGCTGGACACGGCCGACTTCTACGCCAGCGGGCACAACGAGCTGCTCATCCGCCGCGCCATCGAGGGCCAGCGCGACAAGGTGCGGCTCTCGGTGAAGTTCGGAGCCATGCGTGGGCCGGACGGGGCGCCCGTGGGCTTCGATGGCCGCCCCGCGGCGGTGAAGAACTTCGTCACGTACAGCTTGCAGCGGCTCGGAGTCGATCACCTCGACGTCTATCGCCCCGCCCGGCTGGACCCGAATGTGCCGATTGAAGACACGGTGGGCGCGATCGCCGACCTGGTGAAGGGCGGCTACGTGCGAAGCATCGGGCTCTCCGAGGTGGGCGCCGAGACCCTTCGCCGCGCGGCGAAGGTGCACCCCTTGAGCGACCTGCAGATCGAGTACTCGCTCATCACGCGCGAGCCGGAGAAGGCCCTCTTCCCCACACTCACCGAGCTGGGCATGAGCGCGACGCTGTACGGCGTGCTTTCCCGTGGACTGTTGACGGGCGCGAAGGTGGAGGGCGCCCGCATGCACTACCCGCGCTTTGCTGGCGAGGCAGGCCAACGCAACGCAGCGACCGTCGCGCGCTTCCACGCGTACGCCGCGGAGCGCGGGATGACACCGGCCCAGCTCTCCGTGGCGTGGGTGCTGGCGAAGCAACCGGCATTCGTGCCCGTGGTCGGCGCACGCACGCGCAAGCAACTGCTCGACGTGCTCGGCGCGCTGGAGAAGCCCCTGTCGTCCGACGACGTAGCCGCCGTCGAGGCGATCCTCCCGAAGGAAGCTATCGCCGGCACGCGCTACCCCGAGCAGCAGATGAAGATGCTCGACAGCGAGCGCTGAGGCGGCTTCCATTTCCTCGCCCCAATTGTCGCAGCAGTGCTGCGACAATCTTCGCGCCGGGAAGTCGGTGGCGAGCTGGAGCGACCGGCGCAGGTTCTTCTCGCCGAAGCCGCGGCAGGAGTGTGCCCCCAATTGTCTCCGCACTGCGGAGACAATTCGGCCGCCATCCCTGCCCCCCGGTGACCGAGGTGCGGACGCAATGCCCCGTCTCTCACCGCGCAAGCCCCCCACTGGAGCATCCGCGCCCATCCCCGCGCGCACCGCCGCACGGTGCGCTGACTCAACCTCAGAGGAGCACGCCGCTGACACGTGGGCTGCTCAAGCCCGGACGCGACCTCAGGCGGTCGAGCCAGCGAGGTGCCCGGGCCGCCGCATCGTGCTGGTGCTCGACAACGGCGACTGCTTCACCACTCTGTCCCCGACGAGGGCGTCCGGCAGTCGGCGCGGCGCTCCTGGCGTATGCGCACGCGGGACGCCTCCCCCCTTTTGCCGACGTCCCCCGGGCGCTTGCCGCGTGCTGGTGGGCTCACTCCACGCTGGCGTCGACAGCTGGGTGGACGGGCTGGCGCTGGACACCTGGGCGGAGACACTCCACCCGTCCTTACTCGTTCTGTCGGAGAAGGCCGGGAAGGTGGCCTTGGCCCCGGGGCCCTGTACGAGAGGGGCGTGCTGCACCGCGACCTCAAGCCCGAGGAGGCGGGCCTTCTCGAGTGGGAGGAGGTGCCCCCGGCCGAAGGGCAAGGCGTAGCGCAGCGGCGCATCCGCCGGCCCGAGTGGCCCGCCGAGTCCAGTACGCCGCCACCTCGCAAGCCGGTGCTGAAGCGCTTCCTGCACATACCCGTGGCTCGCGAGAGGCGCCCCGAGGTCGTACCGGACAAGTCGCAGTCCGCTGGAGTGCGAGGGCCGCGCACGCGCGGATGGCCGTACTTCGTCCTCGTGTCCGCGCTGGCGGTCGGCATCTTCGGGGCAAAGGTGCTCGGTTGGTGACCTCCCGCTCGGGCGTTACGTGCCGCTCACCTTGTCACGGCCCCGCAAGTGCCCAGGGTTCCAAAGGGAGGGCGAGACATGTTCAAGCACGTGCTGTCCACGAAGGACCCTGCAGCAGCCATACAGGAATGGGAGAGCCTCGGGGGGCGGGAACTCCACCGCTTCTCCGAGTCGGTGTTCGTCGCCGAGCTACCCGAGGGGGTGGAGGTGGCGGCGCTGAAGCATTCACAGCCGCTCCAGCCGGAGGCGCTCGACGGCGCCTCGAGCCTGGCGGTGGATGCATGGCGGGCGATGGAGGACAAAGCCAGACGGAAGGAAATGGGTCCGGCCGAAGGCCTGCCCTGGGATGCTCCGGGCTACCAGCCCCCGAGGAAGAAGGACGCGGAGAAGGAAAAGGCCCTGAAGGTCATCCCACGCAGGGCCCTGACAGGCCCCGTGGGCATCGGGCTCGTCATCGTTTCGGGCCCCGGCGAGGGACTGGACTTCTCCTCGGAGCAACGGAGCAAGGTCGTCCAGGAGGCGCTGGAGGGGCTGAACTTCCTGGTCGGCGCGGAGCCCCGGGCGCGCGTGTCCTTCTCCTATGACATCCGCCCCGTGAGCGTCTCCGCGCCTCCAGGTAGCGTGATGCGCATCACCGACGGCTGGAATGGCCTGCCTGCGGATTTCACTGGCGGCTTCAACGCGGCGGTGTGCGGGCGCGGCCCCTTCGCCGGCAAGGGCTACTTCTTCAAGGGCGACTCCTACATCCGCTACGACTGGCAGAGCGACCGGGTGGACTCCGGGCCCCGCCTCATCGCCGACGGCTGGCATGGCCTGCCCGAGGGCTTCACCAGCGACTTCGACGCCATCCTCAACGGAGGCGGGCAGTTCGCCGGCAAGTGCTACTTCTTCAAGGGAGACTCCTACGTCCGCTACGACTGGCAGAGCGACCGGGTGGACCCGGGCTACCCCCGGAAGATTTGCGACGAATGGCCCGGGGTCCTCATGTGGCCGGCCAACTCCTGACGCCGTGACGCAGCTGGAGCGCGTCCGCAAGGCGTCTGGACTGGACGCTGCACTACGTCGACGCCAGCGTGGTGTGAGCCCACCCGCGTGGCGACGCGCTACGAGAAGCGCGCCGCCAACTGCTTGGCGATGGTCCTCATCGCGCCTCCATCCGTCTCTGGCTCTGGGTTGTGGACACGCCCTGCCCGTCAAGGTGCGCTCTGTACCCGCGAGCCCGTCACTTCCGCCCCTTGGGTCTCCGCTTCGAGCCACGAATCGCCGCGGCGTGCGTGCTCGACGCTACGTCCACGTCGCCCCCCGCACTGATTTCGAGCCTCGCACGCGCGGACTCGATCGCGCGGTGGAGACGCTCCTGGAGGACCTCACGCGGAGGCAGTTCCGTCAGGTACTCAGCGACATGGATTCCGCGTGCGTCGAGGTCGAGGTACTCGACCGTCTCGCGCTTCTTGCCCGCGCACAGGATGATGCCGAGCGGAGCCTGCTCGGCAGGATGGCGCTCGTGTCGATCGAGCCACCGCAAGTAGAGCTCCATCTGACCGGAGTCCGAGGGCTTGAAGTCGCCGATCTTGAGTTCGATGGCGACGAGCCTTCGCATGCGCCGATGGAAGAAGAGCAGGTCGAGGTAGTAGTCGTCGCCGTCGAGCGTGATGCGCTTCTGCCGTTCGACGAAGGCGAAGCCCACGCCGAGTTCGAGGAGGAAGCGCTCAATCTCACGGAGGATGGCTGACTCGAGATCCTTCTCGCTATAGGTGTCGGAGAGTTCGAGGAAATCGAGCATGTACGGGTCTTGGAACACGAGCGACGGCGTGAGTTCTCCCTCCTCGCGCAGCGCCGCGAGCTCACCCCGAATGAGAGCCTCCGGCTTCTTGGAGAGTGCCGTGCGCTCGAAGAGCATGCTGTCGATCTTCTGACGCAGCTCGCGCGTACTCCACCGTTCGACGCGGCACATCTCGGCGTAGAACTCGCGCTTCAGCGGGTCGTTGAGCGGAATCAGCAGGGTGAAGTGAGTCCACCCCAATTGTCGCAGCAGTGCTGCGACAATCTCCGCGTCGGGAAAAACGGTGGCGAACTGGACCATCCGGCGCAGGTTCTTTTCGCCGAAGCCACGCCCGTAGCGTGCCTCCAATTGTCTCCCCACCGCGGAGACAATCTGACCTCCGTATTCCGCTCGCCGCCCACCCGTCACCTCGGTGAGGACGCGATGCCCCAGTTGCCAGTACAGCGTCGTGAGAACGGCGTTCGCGGTGACCGCGACTTGCTTTCGAGCCCCCTCGATCATCGAGCTGAGGTCGTTGACGAGCATCGAAACCTCCTGGTCGCTGGGCGCGCCATCGAGCAGATGACGCGAGTGAACAGTCGAGTCCTGGTGTGCCACCATCGGCGGCGATTTCCCAGCACGCTCCGACGTCGGACCCGTGGGTTCCGGGACGCTGTTCGCTACCATCTTCGCGGGCTTCTTGCGCGTGCTCACGGCTCCAACACCATGCAGAACGGGTGCCGCTGCGCCTGATGCGAGCCCGGCAACAGGGTGCGTGCCGAGCAGGCCCCGACTCTCACCGCGCAAGACCCGCACTGGAGCATCCACGCCCATCCCCGCGCGTGGACGCCGCGCGCACCGCCGCACGGTGCACTGACTCCACTTCAGAGGAGCACGCCGCTGGCACGCGGTCTGCTCAAGCCCGGACGCGACCTCAGGCGGTCGAGCCAGCGAGGTGCCCGGGCCGTGGTGGCGCGGGATTCTGAAGGGGGAAGCGTGTCGATGCTGATGGCGGGGAAGCGGTTGGCGGTGTTCTCCATCCGCGAGGGCAAGGGCGGGAGCATCTGGGTGCGCGCGGGCAGCGCGTTCGTCAACAAGGACGGTTCGCTCAACGTGCTGTTGGACGTGCTGCCCCTGGACGGGAAGCTGCACGTGCGCGAAGCGGCGGAGAAGCGCGACACGGCGGCCGGCAGCCGCTTCGGAGGCGGCGAGTCTTCGCTGGAGGCGGGCGTGGAGGGCCACTCGTGAAGTGGGCCTGGGCGTGGGTGTTGGGCTGCGTGCTGATGGGGCCGGGGCGTGCGGATGCCGCCAGCCCGCGCATGCAATACGTGGGGGTGGTCAACCTGAACGAAGCCACGGCGGCGGAGCTGGACCTGCTGCCGGGCGTGGGTGAGAAGGCGGCGCAGCGCATCCTCGAGCACCGCAAGAAGCGGCCCTTCGGTCGCGTCGAGGAGCTGGTCCGGGTCAAGGGCTTCGGCAAGAAGAAGTTCCTCAAGCTGAGGGCCCACCTGGCCCTCAGCGGCCCCACGACTCTCAAGAAGGAGCAGGTCCCCGCCTCCCAGCCGCCGGGAAGGGAGGCAAGCGTCACGAACCCATGACAAATACAACCATCGGTTGAGTCAGGCTCAGGAAGGCCGCCATTCCCAGGTCCCGGCATGCCCCGGGGATGGCGGCTTTCCGCAGCCTCCCACGGCCTCCAGCCGGGCGGCCCCGTCCGCCTGAGTGTACCCCTTCCGGATTTTGCTGGAACGCCCAGGCCGACGCGCTAGGACACGCCCATCTTTGGAACACAACGGAAAGACAGGGAGGCCGGAGGTGAGGGAGGATGCGCCCATGAAGGACACACAAGCCCCGGAGTCGATACCAGGCCCGGACGGCAGCAGGTCCCGGGGTTCGCAGCAGCAGCAGCAGTTGGGTGAGGTGCTGGAGTTCATGCGCCTCCTGTGGGCCGTGGACCATGGCCTGCAGTCCACGTCCAAGCGGATGGAGTCCACGCTGGGGCTCACCGGCCCGCAGCGGCTGGTCATCCGGCTGGTGGGCCGCTTCCCGGGCATCACCGCCGGCACGCTCGCCAACATCCTCCACGTGCACCCCAGCACGCTCACCGGCGTGCTCAAGCGCCTGGAGAAGCGCGGCCTGCTGGAGCGCAAGTCGGATCCGCTCGACGGCCGCAAGGCGCTCTTCGCGCTGACCGACTCCGGCCGCGCGCTGGACATCCCGTCCGAGGGCACCGTCGAGTCCGCCGTGCAGCGCGTGCTCGCCCGCCTGGCCCGCGACCGCATCGTCGTCACCCAGGACGTGCTCAAGGCGCTCGCCGAGGAGCTGGGCGGCCTCTCCGCGCCCCTGGAGGACACGCAGGCGTCCTCCCGCTCCGTCCCTCCCGCCGAAGGCTGAGCGCGCCCCCCTGCCCTCCCACCGTCCCCACCGGACGGGGAGGGCCCGGGTGCCCCTTCCGCGTTGTCCCCAGAACCCTGCCGTCCGCCCCTCCTTCGTGCGGCGGACACAGGCTCCTCCCTTTCTGTCCTCCGCCCCGGCGATGCACGCGCGAAGACGGCGGGAGTGCGCCACAATTGGGAAATAGGCCGCCCCGCCCGGGGTTGGCTCGCGACCGACGAGCGGACAAGCCAGCGTGAACCTCGAGACACCGCAGAGC
>NZ_RAWC01000143.1:0-22577 GCF_003611685.1 Corallococcus sp. CA049B
GTGCGGGGGAGCGGGTTCCTTCAGGTGGGAAACACAGCGGTGCCGCGGAGCGTGCCCGGCTTCAACGCCGGAGCACGGAACCAGGATGGCGGCGGGCGTCCTGACCGCCTGTCTACGCGAAACAAGGACTCGTGGATTTCCGAGGGTAGGCAGGAACCTCCAGGAGGAAACGGGTCCGTGGCATTCCGGTCGCCTGCTTTGCGCGCGAGGTCCACCACGCGACAGAAGACACGGCTCTGGAGGGGAACGGAACGCATCCTCCTGGAACCATACCCCGCGGAAAGCAAAGCGGGGGCCCGCCCCGAGGGATGACGCGCGACTTGTGCCCCTGGCGGAGGGTTGTGGCCGGAGCGGATGGTCCAGGTCTCCCAGGGGACGGGAAAACGGGGCGGGCACCACCCGGGGGTGGTGGGTCCTGTCCCTCCCCGGCTCAGGGCTTCTTGGCCTCCCGGGCTTCGGTGTCGCCGCGCTCCAGCTTGCGGTAGAGCGTCTTGCGGTCCACGCCCAGGATGCGCGCGGCGAGCGTGCGGCTGCCGCCCACCGCCTCCAGCACGCGGTGGATGTAGCGGCGCTCCAGCTCCTCCAGCGTCACCAGCTCCGACGGGTCCGTGTTCTCCGGCACCACGCGCGGCGTGCTGTAGTTGCGGATGCGCTCCGGCAAGTCGTCCACCGTGAGCTGTTCGAAGGACGTGAGCGCCACGGCGCGCTCGATGCAGTTCTGCAGCTCGCGCACGTTGCCCGGCCACCCGTAGGCCAACAGGCGCTGCGCCGCCGCGGGGGACAGGCCCACCACCTTCTTGCCCGTGCGGGACGCGAACTGCTCCACGAAGCGCTGCGACAGCAGCAGCACGTCGTTGCCGCGCGCGCGCAGCGGGGGCAACTCCAGGCCAATGACGTTGAGCCGGTAGTAGAGGTCCTCGCGGAAGCGGTCCTCCTCCACCGCCAGCTCCAGGTCGCGGTTGGTCGCCGCGACGATGCGCGCGTCGAAGGGCGTCTCCGTGTCCCCGCCCACCGGGCGCACCACGCGCTCCTGCAAGGCGCGCAGCAGCTTCGGCTGGAGCGTCATGGGCAGCTCGCCCACCTCATCCAGGAACAGCGTGCCGCCGTGGGCCTTCACGAACAGGCCCGTGCGTGAGGCCTTCGCGTCGGTGAAGGCGCCCTTCGCGTGGCCGAACAGCTCGCTCTCCAGCAGTTGCTCCGGCATGGCCGCGCAGTTGATGGCCACGAAGGGCCCCTCCTTGCGCCGGCCCCGCGCGTGGAGGGCGCGCGCGGCCACCTCCTTGCCCGTGCCGCTCTCACCCGTAATCAGCACCGTGGCGTCCACGTCCGCCACCCGGTCGATGAGCGCGTACGCCTGCTTGAGCGCGGGGCTCTCCCCCACGAGCGCGCCGTCGTCCTGGCGCTGGTCCAGGGCCTGGCGCAGCCGGCGCACCTCCGCGCGCAGGGCGCGGTGTTGCACGGCGCGCTCCAGCACCAGCACCAGCGCGTCCAGGTCGATGGGCTTGGTGATGAAGTCGTAGGCGCCCGCGCGGATGGCGGCCACGGCCGTCTCCAGGCTGCCGAAGGCGGTGACCACGACCACGGGGATGTCCGGCCGGTTGAGCACGATGCGCTCGCACAGCGCCAGGCCGTCCATGCCCGGCATGCGCAGGTCGGTGAGGACGGTGTCGAAGTCCTCGGCGGCAAGCCGCTGGAGGGCCTCGTCCGCGGCGGCCACGGCCACGGGCTGGAAGCCCCGGCGCTGGAGGCCCTTCTCCACCATGGCGCGCATCTCGCGCTCGTCTTCGACAATCAGGATGCGGCCTGGCATGCGTGCGTCCCCGGCGGCAGGTAGATGGAGAAACAACTCCCACGGCCCGGCTCGCTTTTCACGTCAATCCAGCCGCCGTGGTCGCGCACCATCCCATAGGAGACGGACAAACCGAGCCCCGTTCCCTCGCCCACGTCCTTGGTGGTGAAGAAGGGCTCGAAGACATGGGGCAGCACGTCCGCGGGGATGCCCGAGCCCTCGTCCTCCACGTCCAGCCGCACCCAGTCCTGCTCGGCGCCGCCCACGTCCGCGGGCGGCGTGGCGCGCAGCACCTGCGAGCGCACGCGCAAGGTGCCGGGCTGGTTCATCGCGTGGAGGCCGTTCATCACCAGGTTGGTGAGCACCTGCTGGAACTGCCCCGCGTCCACCTCCACGGTGAAGCCCGGGGGCACCTCCTGGGACAGCATCACGCCCTTCTTGGTGGCCATGGGCTTGAGCAGCGACAGCGTGCGCTCCGCGAGCAGGGACAAGTCCTCCGGCGCGCGGGACGGCGTGCGGCGCCGGGCGAAGTCCAGGAGCTGCCGGATGATGCCGGTCATGTGCTGGGCCTGCTGGAAGATGATGCGGGCGCACTCGTTCACCTCGTCGCCCTCCGCCTCGCCGGAGGAGACCATCTTCGCGCGGCCCATGACGACGTTGAGCGGCGTGCCCAGCTCGTGCGCCACGCCGGACGCGAGCTTGCCCACGGTGGTGAGCCGGTCCGCGTGGCGCAGGTGCTCCACCGTGCGCAGGCGCGCCGCCGTCTCCACGGCCAGCCGCGCCCGCGTCTCCTCCAGCTGCTCACCCATCCGGTTCATGGCCACCGCCAGCGTCGTCAGTTCGTCGCCCTGCTCGCGCCTGAGGGGCACGCGCGCGGTGAGGTCGCCCTCGCCAATGCGTCCGGCCAGGTGCACCAGCTGCTCCACGGGCTGGCCCACCAGCTTGCGGCCCATGGCCATGGCGGCCAGGAGGAAGAACAGGGAGAGCGCCGCCGTGGCGATGAAGGTGCCCACCACGGTGGTGCGCACGTGCATCTCCTGTTCGGACATGGACTCGGTGATTTCAATGGCGCCCATGCGCCGGCCCAGGAACACCGGCGTGTACGAGCGCAGCACGCCCGGGCTGGTGGTGTTGTCCATCAGCCAGCCGTCGTTGCCCGCGCGCAGGCTGAGCAGCAGGGCCGGGGGCAGCGCCGGCGCGAAGCCGGAGCCCGGTCCACCGTCCAGCCACACCCAGCGCAGCCGCACCTGCTCCTGGAAGCGGTTGGCCTGGTGGAGGAGCGTGAGCGCCTCGGCCTCGCCCGCCAGCTGCCACGCCTTGCCAATGGAGCCGGCCAGCGTATGGCCCAGCAGGCGGTGGTCGTGCTGCGTGTCGATTTCCGACCGGGCGAGCTCCCGGTTGACCTGGAACGCCTGGAGCCCGGCCATCACGGCGACGGCGAGCAGCACGAGGGCCAGGGTGAATTTGCGAGCGAGCTTCACGGAAGAGGCAACCCCCGGTTCGTGCGTGAGGGGGAAGGAACACACGGACCGGGGAGGTACGCTACGGGTACCGCGGGTGCTGCGTCACGACAGTGTGTGGCTAGTTGCTGCTCGAGCCTTCGGCCGGAGCGGCGGGGGCCTTCTGGGAGGCGCCCTGCTTCGCCTTCTTCGCCTTGGTGCCGGCCTTCGCCTGGGCGGCGGGCGCGCTCTTGGCGGTCTTGGGGGCGGCCGCGAACGCGCCCATGGAGGCGAGGGACAGGGACAGGCCGAGGACCAGGGCGGAAGTGCGCTTCATGGAGAGGCTCCGTGTCATGCCCGCGAGGTGTGAAGTGGGGTGTGGGGTGCGGGGCTGACCGGGGCTAGAGCATTGGCCATGCCAAGGCACGCCCCAGAGTGGCGCGCTGCCAACGCGGGGCAGGATGTCCATGCATGCCTGGGGCACATTGCCCCGGCGGGGGCAGGATGCCCCGGCACCCCACGCGACCTGACGGATCCACGTCTCTTGAAGGCACGTGGCATGCGCCATGCTCCTCCGCACCTGAATGACGAACGCACCTCCGCGAGAAGAAGCCACGCACGCCCCGCGCATCCTGGTGGCCGAGGACGACGACGCGATGCGCGCGATGCTCGTGCGGACGCTCAAGCGCGCGGGCTACACGGTGGTGGAGGTGGAGGACGGCTTCGAGCTGGGTGACTACGTGGCGATGATGCAGGGCCACGGAGGCTCGCTCGCCCCGCCGGACCTCATCGTCAGCGACGTGCGCATGCCGGGGCGCACCGGGCTGGAGGCGCTCGGGAGGCTGCGCGCGCAGGGCATCGCGTGCCCGGTGCTGCTGCTCAGCGCCTTCGCGGACGAGGAGACGCACGCGGAGGCCCTGCGGCTGGGCGCCCGGCGGCTGCTCGACAAGCCGGTGGACCTGGACGTGCTGAAGGAGGCGGTGCGCGACGCGGTGGCGCACGCCTGAACAATCAGGCCGGTGTCCCCGCGTCGGCCGGCGGGGCCTCGGGAGCGGGCACGCCGTTGAGCTCCGCGCGCAGCCGCTCGCGGTCCAGTTCGTTCTCCCAGCGGGACACGACGATGCTGGCCACGCCGTTGCCAATGAAGTTGGTGATGGCGCGCGCCTCGCTCATGAACCGGTCGATGCCCAGGATGAGCGCCAGCCCCGCCACCGGCACGGACGGCACCACCGCCAGCGTGGCGGCCAGGGTGATGAAGCCCGCGCCCGTCACGCCGGAGGCGCCCTTGGACGTGAGCATCGCCACGCCCAGCAGCGTGGCCGTCTGCGTGAACGTCAGGTCCACGTTGAGCGCCTGGGCCACGAACAGCGCCGCCATGGTGAGGTAGATGTTGGTGCCGTCCAGGTTGAAGGAGTAGCCGCTGGGCACCACCAGGCCCACCACGGACCTGGAGCAGCCCAGCCGCTCCAGCTTCTGCATCAGCGGCACCAGCGCGGACTCGGACGACGACGTGCCCAGCACCAGGAACAGCTCCGCGCGGATGTAGCGCAGGAACTTCAGGATGGAGAAGCCCGTCACCCGCGCGACGAGCCCCAGCACGACGACGACGAAGAGCACGCACGCCAGGTAGAAGCACCCCATCAGGCGCAGCAGTGGGCCCAGGCTGGTGACGCCGTAGGCGCCCAGGGTGAAGGCCATGGACGCGCCCGCGCCAATGGGCGCCAGCTTCATCACCGTGCCAATCATGTGGAAGAAGGCCTTGGAGAGCGCCTCGAAGAGGACGACCACGGGCTTCGCCTGCGCGCCAATGGCCGTCAGCGAGAAGCCGAACAGCAGCGCCAGGAGCAGCACCTGGAGCAGGTCGCCCTCGCCGGTGAAGGCGTCCACGAAGGTGCGCGGGATGATGTGCAGGAGGAAGCCCAGGGTGGACTGGTCATGCGCCTGCTGGGCGAAGCGGGCCACGGCGCTCGCGTCCAGCGTGCGCGGGTCCACGTTGAAGCCGGAGCCGGGCTTGAGCACCGTCACCACCACCGCGCCGATGATGAGCGCGAACGTGGAGATGACCTCGAAGTAGAGCAGCGCCTTGCCGCCCACCCGGCCCACCTTCTTCATGTCCGCCACGTTGGCCACGCCCAGCACCACGGTCAGGAAGATGACCGGGGAGATGAGCGTCTTCACCAGCGCGATGAACCCGTCGCCCAGCGGCTTGAGCTTCACCGCCGTGGCCGGCGCGAAGTGGCCCAACAGGCCCCCCGCGAAGATGGCGGCCAGCACCCACAGGTAGAGGCGCGAGGGCTTGGAGTGGCCCGAGGCGGTATCGGCGCTCATGGTCGTGTGTCCCCCCTCAGGCCGACTTCTGCTCGGCTTCGTCCTTCTCGAACAGCTGCTCCAGCTCGCGGCGCGCGCGGACGATGACCTCCATCATCTTCTTCTCGTCCTTGAAGACCTTGGCGCTCTCCAGCATCAGGGCCTCGTCGTGCTCGCGGAAGCGCTCCACGGAGCGGCGGGCCTCCGCGTAGGTGAGGCCCAGCTCCTGGAGCACGTCGCCGGCCATGGTGAGGCTGGCGTCGAACGTCTCACGGATGAGGTGGGTGACGCCCAGGTCCAGCAGCCGGTACGCGTGCTCGCGGTTGCGAGCGCGCGCGTAGATGGTCAGGTGCGGGAAGTGCTCCTTCACCATCTGCGCGGTGCGCAGGGACGCGGCCATGTCGTCGATGGCCAGCACGAACACCTTCGCCTTCTCCGCGCGGGCGGCGCGCAGGAGGTCCAGCCGGGACGCGTCCCCGTAGAACACCTGGTTGCCGAAGCGCTGGATGAAGTCGATGTGCTCCGCGCTCGCGTCGATGGCGGTGAACCCGATGCGGCGGGCGCGCAGCAGGCGGGCCACCACCTGCCCCACGCGCCCCATGCCCGCGATGATGACCGGGTGGTCCTCCTCCGGGGACACGTCGTATTCGCGCTGCGGGCCCTTGTGCTTGAAGCGCGGCGCCACCCAGCCCTCGTGGACGGCGGACAGGAACGGCGTCACCACCATGGACAGGCCCACCACCAGCACCAGCAGGTCCGCCTGCTCGCGGTCCATCACGTGGAAGGACACGGCCAGGGAGAAGAGGACGAAGGCGAACTCACCGCCCTGCGAAATCACCACCGCCAGGCTCTCCGCGGAGCCCGGCTTCTTCAGCCCCACGCGCCCCAGCCCGTACAGCACCAGCGCCTTGAGGAACGTGAGGCCCAGCACCAGCGCCAGCACGCGCAGGGGCTCTCGCGCGAGCAGCGCCAGGTTCACGGACATGCCCACGGCGATGAAGAACAGGCCCAGCAAGAGGCCCTTGAAGGGCTCGATGTCCGCCTCCAACTCGTGGCGGTACTCGGACTCCGACAGCAGCACGCCCGCGAGGAACGCGCCCAGCGCCATGGACAGGCCCACGGCGCTGACCAGCGACGCGGTGCCCACCACCACGAGCAGCGCCGTCGCGGTGAACAGCTCCTGGCTGTGCACGGACGCCACCGCGCGGAACACCGGCCGCAAGAGGTAGCGGCCCGCCACCACCACCACCAGCACCGCGCCCACGGCCTTCACGGCCATCAGCCACCCGGCCTCCGTGGCCGGCGTGTCGGACGTGCCCAGCAGCGGCAGCGCGGCCAGGAGCGGGATGACGGCCAGGTCCTGGAACAGGAGGATGCCGAAGGCCAGCTGCCCGTGCTCGGTGGTGAGCTGGTTCTTCTCCCCGAGCAGCTGGAGCGCGAACGCGGTGGAGGACAAGGACAGGCCGAAGCCCGCGATGATGGCCGCGCCCCAGGACAGGCCCAGCACCTTCGACACGCCCGCGAGCAAGAGGCCCGTCAGCACCACCTGCGCGCCGCCCATGCCGAACACGGAGCGGCGCAGGTTCCACAAGCGCGACGGCTGCAACTCCAGGCCAATGACAAACAGCAGCAGCACCACCCCCAGCTCCGCGATGTGGAGGACGTTCTCCACGTCGGAGATGAGGCCCGCGCCATACGGCCCGATGGCCGCGCCCGCCGCCAGGTAGCCCAGCACGGAGCCCAGCCCCAGCTTCTTGAAGAGGGGCACGGCGACGACGGCGGCGGCCAGATACACCAGCGCCTGATGCAGGAAGGACATAAGGCGCCTGCATGGCACGCTGAAGGCCACCTCGGCAACAGGCGTGGGGTGCTGCTCAAGCCTGCTGGGCGGCCGTCAGGCGCGACCGCGCGGCGTCAGTGCTCGTAGGTGTCGCGCGGACGCGACATGCCACCGGCGGCGGCCGCCTGGGGCGCGGCGACGGGCATGCCGATGTGCGCCACGGGCAGCGTGAAGGTGAAGACGCTGCCGGTGCCCAGGATGCTCTCCGCGCGGATGGCGCCGCCGTGCGCCTCCACCAGGCCCTTGGCGATGGCCAGCCCCAGGCCGGTGCCGCGGGCGGCCGCGTCGCGCGCCTGCCAGTAGCGGTCGAAGATGTGCGGCAGCGCGTCCGGCGTGATGCCGTTGCCCGTGTCGCGCACGTCGAAGGACACCTCGCCGTTGCGCATCACCGCCTTCACCGCCAGCGTGCCGCCCGGCGGGGTGAACTTCACGGCGTTGCCCAGCAGGTTGCCCATCACCTGGAGCACGCGGCTGCGGTCGCACTTCACGCGCAGGCCCTCCGTGGGCAGGTCCGCCTCCAGGTGAAGCCCCTTGGCCTCCGCCAGCGGCCGGATGGCCTCCAGCGCCTCCGTGGCCAGCGCCACGGCGGTGTGCTCGCCCAATTCCAGCGGCAGGTGGCCCGCTTCCAGGCGGCCCCAGTCCAGGAGGTCGGAGATGAGCCGCGACATGCGCTCCGCCGCGTCGTTGATGCGCGTGGCCTGCTTGGCCACCGCCTCGCCGCCCGGCTTGCCCGCCGTGCCGCGCAGGAGCAGCGCCGCGCCCAGCTGCACCACGCCCAGCGGGTTCTTCAGGTCGTGCGACACCACCGCGAGCAGGTCCTCGCGCGCGCGCGCCGCCCGGCGGGACTCACCCACCAGCCGCGCGTTGTCGATGGCCAGGCTGGCGCGCAGGCACAGGTCCTCCGCCAGCGCCAGGTCGTCCGGGCCGTAGCGGCGGCCGGATCCGGAGCTCACGAACGTCACCGCGCCCAGCGTGTGGCCGCGCGCGCGCAGCGGGATGATCATGTACGAGCGCGCCTGCAACGCCTGCAGCATCGCCGGGTGCGCGGGCTCCGCCGCCGCCGCGCGCAGGAGCGACTCCGTCACCGCCGGCACCAGCTCCGGCTCGCCCGTGCGCAGCACGCGCAACAGGCCCACGGGCGCGTCCTCGCGGACCTCCATGCGCATGGGCAGGCTCCGGGCGCGCTCCTGCTGCGTCGGGTCCAGGCACGCCACCGCCGCGCGGCCCACCCACGGGCCCTGCTCCAGCGCGTCCACCAGGCACCAGTCCGCCAGGTCCGGCACCGCCAGGTGCGCGAGCAGCGTGTACATGCCCTGCGGATCCGGCGGGTGCGTGAACAGCGTCGTCATCGCCTGGTACAGGAAGGAGCGGCGGCGCTCGGCGGTCTCCACCTCCGCGCGCGCGGCCTGCTCCAGCTCCAGCGCGCGCGAATAGACGGCTTCGGCCTCCGTGAGCGCCCGCGCCGTCACCAGCACCGCCGGAGACGCCTCCGCGTCCGTGCCCAGCGGCGTGAGCACCAGCGCGTGCCGGTGGAGGCCCTGCGCTCCGGGCCAGGGCGCCTCCACGGTGGTGGACTCGCGCAGCGTCACCACGCGGACGCGCGCGGACTCCAGCGCGGCCAGCGCCTCCTGGGGCAGCCCCAGCTCGCTCCAGTGCCGGCCCGAAATCGCGCCCGCCTCGCGGCCGAGCGCGCGGGCGCCCGCCGCGCTGCACGACACCAGCCGGCCCGTCCCATCCAGCAGATAGGCAGGGTCGGGGATGGCGGCGAACACCGCTTCATAGGCCAGTCCGGTCGTGGGAGCGCTCATCGGGAGGAGGGGGCGTGGGGGTGCCCTGGATTGGACCCGATATTGACACTCCGTGCCAGGGCCGCCATTCCGGCCACGAACTCCGGCGGATGAGTTTCACTCAACCAACACTTCAGGGCAGCCGCCCCCCGGGCTGGAGCAGCGCCAGCAGCCTGCGGGCGATCTGCCCGAGCGGCAGGACCTCGTGCGCCAGGTTGGCGCTCACGACCACGGCGGGCATGCCGTAGACGACGGAGGTCGCTTCGTCCTGGGCAATGACCCGCCCCCCCGCCTGGTGCAGGTCCCGGATGCCATCCAGTCCGTCCTGACCCATGCCGGTGAGCACCACCGCCAGGGCCGTCTGCCCGTAGGCGCGGGCCACGGAGCGGAAGAGCCAGTTGGCGGACGGGCGGAAGCCCTGGATGGGCGCGGCGCCGGACACCTGCGCGCGGTGGTCCGTGGTGACGCCCAGGTGCTTGTCGTCCGGCGCCAGGTACACGGTGCCGGCGGTGAGGGGCTCGCCGTCCTCGGCCACCTTCACGCGCAGCTTCGTGGCCGAGCCCAGCCACGTGGCCAGGCCGGAGCCGAAGCCCAGCGCGATGTGCTGCACCAGCAGGATGGGGGGCGGGGGCGTGTCCCTGTCGCCCAGGTCGGACAGGATGCGGTAGAGCGCGGCGGGGCCTCCGGTGGACGCGGCCATCGCCAGCACGGCGGGCGGCCGGGTCCCGGGCGTGGGCGTGGACTCCAGTGGAGACGACGGCGTGATGGCGCGGTCCGGCCAGCGGCGCACCACCTTCACCTGGGCCATGGCCTTGAGCGTGTCGCGCAGGCGGCGGCTGTCCGCCTCGAAGTCCGGCGACTCCGGGCCCACCGGCTTCTGGAGCACCGCGAGCGCCCCGGCCCTCAGCGCGGCCATGGACGTCTGGATGTCGCGCTCCACCAGCGTGGACACCACCACCACCGGCGTGGGCACCTCCGTCATGATGCGGCGGGTGGCGTCCAGGCCGTCCATGCGCGGCATCTGGATGTCCATCGTCACCAGGTTCGGCTGCAGCCGCTGGCACAGCTCCACCGCCTCCAGGCCGTCCCGGGCCTCGCCCACCACGGTGAGCGCCGGGTCGGTGCGCAGGATTTCCACCAGCAGCCGCCGGGCGGTGGGCGAGTCCTCGGCCACCAGGATGCGCAACGGTTCGGTCTTCATAGCAGTCGCCTCAGGGTCTCCAGCAGACTCGTGGGGTCAAACGCGCTCTTCACGATGTACGCGCTCGCGCCGGCTTGCAGGCCGCGCGCCTTGTCCTCGGGCTTCTCACGCGACGTGACGAGCACCACCGGCACCCGCCCGAAGCGCGGAGAGGTGCGCACGGCCTCCGTCACCTGGAAGCCATCCATGCGCGGCATCTCCACGTCCATCACCATGGCGTCCGCGCCGCCCGCCTGGAGCCGCTCCCAGGCCTCCGCGCCGTCCGCGCACGCGACGACGTCGTAGCCCGCGCCCTCCAGGATGCTCTGCTCCAGCATGCGCGTCGTGGGCGAGTCGTCCGCCAGCACCACGCGCCGGCGCACCACCTGCTCCTTGGGCGTGGGGAAGAACTGGGCGGAGGGGCGTCCCCCCGCGGCCCGCACCAGCGACGCGGGGTTGAGCAGCAGCGCCATGCGCCCATCCGGCAGCACCGCCGCGGCGGCCACGTGCCGCGCGCGCTTCACGCGGCTGCCCAGCGAGCGCACCAGCACCTCCTGCTCCGCGATGACCTCGTCCACCACCAGCGCCGCCTGCGCGGTGCCCGCGGACAGCACCACCGCGGGGGGCCGCGTCTTCGGCGGCCCCGGGGGCAGCTCCAGCACGCCCGCGAGCGACGCCAGCGGCACCAGCGCCTCCGGCGTCACCCAGGACATGCGGCCCTCCACCTCGCGCACGTCGGAGGGCGCCAGGCGCAAGAGCCGGTCCACGCCCTCGCTGGCGAGCGCCAGCACCTGCCCGCCCGCGGACACCAGCAGCACGCGCAGGGTGCTCAGGGTGAGGGGCACGTCCAGCGTGAAGCGGGTGCCCTGGCCCGCCTTGAAGGCCACCTCCACGCTGCCGCGCAGGGCCTCCACCTGGGCGCGCACCACGTCCAGGCCCACGCCCCGGCCGGACACCGCCGTCACCTTCGCCGCGGTGGACAGGCCCGGCAGGAACACCAGCCGCGCCGCGTCCTCGTCGTCCTCGGGCGCCTCCATGCCCCGGGCCCGCGCGCGCTCGCGCAGGGACTCCAGGTCCAGGCCGCGCCCGTCGTCCTCCACCGCCACCTCCACCCGGCTGCCGCGGAGCCGCGCGGACAGCACCACGCGGCCCTCCTCCGGCTTGCCGTGGCGCGCGCGCTCCTCCGGCGCCTCCAGGCCGTGCGCCACCGCGTTGCGCACCAGGTGCAGCAGCGGCTCGCGCAGGGACTGCAAGAGCGAGCGGTCCAGCTCCAGCCCGCCGCCGTGCACCTCCATGCGCACGCGCCGGCCCAGGCCGTGCGCCACGTCGCGCGCGGCGCGCTCCAGGCCGGTGCAGCCCTCCTCGAAGGGGAGCATGCGCGCGCGGCGCACCTCATCATCCAGGCCGGTGGAGGACTGGAACAGCGCGCGGCGGTCCTGCGCCAGCACCCGCGCCACCCGCGCCAGCTCCAGCTCCACGCGGCGCAGCGTCGCCTCGGACTGCGTGCCGCGCACCCGCTCGCGCAGCCCCGTCACGTCGTCGCGCAGCGCCTCCAGGGACTCGGCGTGGCCCTCCAGGCGCAGCATCGCCACGCGCAGCTCCCCGCTGCGGCCCAGCAGCGCGTCCAGCTTCTGCCCGGACACGCGCACCGGCAGCGTCTCCCCGCTGGCCTGCGCGGGGACGGAGGGCTCCGGCTCGGCCTCCGCGGGCTTCTCCGCGGAGGCGGGAGCGGCGGGCTCCGGCTTCGGGGCGGGCCCCGGCGGCGTCCGGGAGGGCGTGCCGTGCGCGGCCTGCTCCAATTGGGGCAGCAGCGTCTCCAGCGGCGAGCCGGCCAGCTCCTGGCGCGAGGCCAGGCGGCGGCCCGCGTCGTCCAGCGCGTCCACGGTGGCGAAGCACAGCTCGAAGAGGTCCGGCGAGGGGGCGCGCCCGTGGATGAGCGGCTCCAGCACCTCCTCCATGCGGTGGCAGGCGTTCTCCACCATGCTGGCGCTGGCCGCGCGCGACGCGCCCTTCACGCTGTGCAGCGTGCGCAGGATGCCCGGGACGAGCTCCTTCGCGCGCGCCGGGGCCTGCTCCAGCGCGAGCAGGTCCCGGTTGAGGGACACGACGTGCCCCTCCAGCTCCTCCAGGAACGAGTCCAGCAGTGCCTGCGCCAGCCTGTCGCGATCCATGGGTTAGCGCCCGAACTCCCCGAGCAGCCCCTTGAGCTTCTGGCCCATGGCGTTGATGTCCTGCATCGCGCGCTCCGTCTGCCGCGACGAGATGAGCCCCTGCTGCGTGGCCTGGTTCACGTCGTGCATCGCCTGGCGGATCTGCCCGATGCCGGTGGCCTGCTGGTTGGCGGACGCGGCGATCTGCGCGGCCGTGAGCGACGCCTGCGTGAGCAGGTCCGCCAGCTGCTGGATGGTGGTGCCCGCCTCCGTGACGACGCGCGTGGCGGCGGACACGCTCTTGGTGCCCTCCTCCGTGGTCATCACCGCGCCGTGGGTGGCCTTCTGGATTTGCCCCAGGATCTGCCGCACCTGCGCGGTGGCCTTCTTGGACTGGTCCGCCAGGGCCTTCACCTCGGAGGCGACGACGGCGAAGCCGCGGCCGTGCTCGCCCGCGCGGCTGGCTTCAATGGACGCGTTGAGCGCGAGCATGTGCGTCTGCTCGGAGATGTCGTTGACGGTGGTGATGATGTCGCCAATGGCCTGGGCCTGCTCGGCCAGGGCGAGGATGCGCGACGCGATGGACTCCACCTGGTCGCGCACGGCGCCCATGGAGGACACCGCCTCCTCCACGGCGCGGCGGCCGGAGCGGCCCACCTCCTCGGAGTGACGGGCGGACTCGCTCACCGCGCGGGCGCGGCCGGCGGCCTCCTCCGACGTCTTGGTGATCTCCTCGATGGTGCTCACCGTCTCCGTGACGGCGGTGCCCTGCTCCTGGGCGCCGGCCACCTGCTCGGTGGTGCTGGCGAGGATTTCGGAGGACGCGCCGGCCAGCTGGTTGACGAACTCCGCCACGGTCTTGAGGGTGTGCTCGCGCTGCTCGGCCTGCTTCGCCAGCTGCACCTCCGCCTGCTGGCGGCGCTCCGCCATGGCGTTGAAGGCGCCGGCCAGGTCGGCCATCTCGTCCTTGCCGCGCACGTCGATGCGGTGGGTGAGGTCGCCCTTGCCCAGCTGCTCCGCGCCGAAGGTGAGCTTGCGCAGGGGGTCGGTGATGCCGCGGGTGATGACGAAGCTGCCCACGCCCACGATGGCCAGGCCCAGGAGGGTGCCCAGCGCCAGCACCCAGACGCTGCGCTGCGCGGCCTGGGTGGCGGCGTCGGAGTAGAGCTTCCAGCGCTCCTCCTCCGTGTCGCGCATCTCGAAGATGAGCTCCCGGATGCTCTCCATCTCCTTCTGGCCGCGGTTGGTCTTCACGATGGCCTGGGCCGCCTCGAAGCCCTGCTCACGGCGGACGCGGATGGTGTCCGCCAGCTCGTCCAGCTTGTTCAGGACCAGGGGCTCCAGCTTCGCGAAGCGGGCGCGCTGATCCGGGTAGCGGGCCATCACCGGGCGCAGGGCGTCCAGGTCCGTCCGCAGCTCGGCCATGGCGTTCTGGTACGGGCGCAGGTAGGTCTCTTCACCGGTGAGGATGAAGCCGCGCTGGCCGGTCTCCGCGTCCACGACGAGCGCGCGCACCTCGCGCAGCAGCTTGTAGTTGTTGTGGGCCTCCAGCAGGCCCTCGGTGGTGGTGGTGAGCTGCTGGGCGCCCTGGAAGGCCACGCCAGCGATGATCAGCAGGACCAGCAGGGACAGCCCGAAGCCCAGCGCGATGCGATTCCCGATGCTCATGCGACTCCTTCTTCGGAAAGCTCGAACACGAGACGCTCGTCGCCAAGGAGGGCCTCTCCCTCCAGGACGAGCGTGCCGTCGGGGCTGACGCCGGACACCAGCGCGCCCGCTTCCTCTTCCAGGGAGGGGGGCGCGGGCAACAGCTCCGTGCCCGTCAGCACCGCCACCTCCGTCACCTCATCCGTGCGCAGGCCCAGCTCCGCGCGGGCCGTGCCCACCACCAGCACGGGGCCGGCGCCCTGCGCCGCGGGCCGGCCGAACAGCGGGGCCAGCTCCACCACGGGCAGCACCTCGCCGCGCAGCAGCGTCAGGCCGCGCAAGAGCGGCGGCGCGCCCGGCAGCAGGGTGAGCTCCGGCGCGCGCAGGACCTCCAGGATGAAGCGCGACTCCAGGGCATACATCTGGCCCGCGGCCCGGAAGCGCACCACCTCCCGCTGGCTGCCGGGCAGCACGGGGAGCTCCGGCGGGCGGGCCAGGGAGAGGGCGCGCGCGTCGAGCGCGGCGAGGGCCGCCTCGTCGGTGAAGGAGTCGCGCGCCTCGGTGGCGCGCTCCAGCGCCTCCAGCCGGGCCCGGGCCTTGTCCCAGTCGATGTTTCCCTCGCGCTTCGGCATCCGCTCGCCTCTTTAGACTTCTGTCCGCTCCAGGCGCCGCCACTCCGCGCGGGCCACGTCCGCCAGCGCCCCGGCCCGCTCACCTTCCGCCAGCGGCACCAGCGCCTCTGGCGACAGCTTCCGGCACAGCCCTTCCGCCTCGCGGTAGGCCCGGGCGGCGGCGGCGGCCTGGTCCTGCCGGCGCAGCACGTGGCCCAGGAGCAGGTGGCCCACCTCGAGCCCCGGCTCCAGGTAGAGCGCCTGCCGGGCGGATTTCTCCGCGTCGGACACCCGCGCCTGTCCCAGGAGCAGCAAGGCCTCCAGATACCGCAGACCGGCGACCAGTGGGTGACGAACCGAGGCCTCCTCGCAGGCGAACAGCGCCGCGCGCGGATCCAGGTTGGCCAGTGCACGAACCGCGGCCAGGGCGCCTTCCGGGTCGGCCGATTGGGCCCCTGCCCGCCGGGCCGCCTCACGCCAGTCGCCGCGGGCCAGCGCCGCCCGCACGGCCTCCAGGGCCTCCACGCTGAGCGTGAAGCGGGTCCGGGGGCCGGACGTGGACGCATCCGCGGTGCGAGCCGCCGGTGGCCCCGAAGCGGGAGCGCCGCCGGACAGGGCTCCGCCCGACGAGGACGCGACCCTGCCGGAGGTCCCGAGGCCCGGAGTGGGAGCTCCGCCGCCGGGAGGCCCGAGGCCCGAAGCGGGAGCACCGCCGGAGGAGCCGGGGGCCGCCGCCACGGGGAAAGACCCGGCTCCGGGACGTCCACCGGGAGTCGCGCCCGGCGCGCCCACGGTGAAGGGCGTGCCATCCGCGCGCAGCGGTGCCAGGGGCTGGAGCGGGACGAAGTGCCCGGCGTCCGAGCCGGCCAGGGGCTTGCGGTACAGCACGCCCCACTCCGTGAGGACGGGCTCGAACGGCGCGTAGTCCCCGAGCGGCGGATCCGACGGGCCCGTGAACAGGTACCCGCCGTCGTTCAGCGACGCATGGAGCCTGCGCGCCACGCCCTCGATGGTGGCGCGGTTGAAGTAGATGAGGACGTTGCGGCAGAAGACGACGTCCAGCTGCCACAGGCCGCTCTCCGCGGAGGGCCACGTCTCCAGCGCCAGGTTGAGGTAGCTCAGCTGCACGTGGCGCTTCACGTCCTGCGACAGCAGGTAGTGGCGGCCCTCCTGCTTGAGGTGGGGGCGCATGCGGTCCGCGGAGGGGCCGCGCAGGGACCAGTCCGTGTAGCGGGCCTTCTGGGCGCGCTGGAGCGCGGTGCGCGACACGTCCGTCGCGCGCACCGTCATGTGGTCCTCCCAGCCCTCGGCCATCAGCAGCGCGGCGATGGAGTAGGGCTCCTCGCCGGAGGAGCACGCCGCGCTCCACGCGCGCAGCAGGTGGTCCGGCCCCTGGCGCTCGCGCAGCTCCGGCAGCACCACGCGGCGCAGGTGGTCGAAGTGCTCGTGGGTGCGGAAGAAGTACGTCTCCCCGATGGTGAGCTCGGTGAGCAGGTCGTCCAGGAGCGCGTTGTCGAACGACAGCTCGCGCAGGTAGACCTCCACGTCGTCCTGGTTGGCGCGGGCCATGGCGCGCTGGATGCCTTCCAGCGCGGCGGCCAGGCAGCTGGGCGCGGCGAGCCCCGCGCGCTCCTCCACCAGGGCGAGCACCTCCTTGAAGCCCGAGGGGAGGACGCCGCCAATCAAGCGGGCTCCGGGAGGGCTCCGAGCGCGGTGTCGAGTTGCAGGGCCTCCGCCTCGGAGAGGAACGAGCGCAGGTCGTGCACGAGCACCAGCCCGTCCGGGAGCTTCGCGGCCCCGGCCACGTACCCCACGCCCGGCAGCTCCCGGGGGGACGGGTCCCACTCCCCGGGGGTGACGGCGTGCAGCCCTTCGGCCCGGTCCACGCGCATCGCCACCGGCCGTCCACCGGCGGAGGCGACGATGAAGTGGTCCATGGGGGACAGGGCGCGAGCGGGGTGGCGGAAGCGGCGGCGCAGGTCCAGCACGGGCAAGAGCTCCCCGCGCAGGTTGAGCAGGCCCTCCACCACGTCGGGGGCCTGGGGCAGGGGCGTGAGGCGCGCGGCGCGCACCAGCTCGCGCACATCCTCCACGGGCAGGCCGTAGCGCTGCCGCTCCAGGGTGAACAGCAGGACTTCCTGTGGGCGGGCCTCCGAGGGGGGATTCATGGATGCGCGTCGCAGGCTACAGGACGCAAGGCACCCTGGGGATTCAGGATGTTGGCCCGTCTTCCAGACAACGCTCCGGGGGAGAGGGAGCGTTGTCCGGCCTCAAGCCAACGCCCGGCGGAGCGCCCGGAGTCCCGGAAGGAAACGCTTTTTCGTGCGGGCCGTCCTCAGGGGACAGTCGCCAGCAGGCACGGGGCCGGGCATCGTGAGGCACATGGTTCAGCACGTCATCGTCGTGGGCGCGGGCCCGGGGGGCCTGACGGCCGCCATCAACCTCGCGGGGCAGGGCTTCCGGGTCACCGTGGTGGAGAAGGACGCGGTGCCCGGCGGCCGGATGAAGGGGCTCACGCTGGGCGAGAGCGGCGAGTACGCGGTGGACACCGGCCCGTCCATCCTCCAACTGCCGGGCATCCTGAAGCAGATCTTCCAGCGCGCGGGGAAGCGGCTGGAGGACTACGTCACGCTGGTGCCGGTGGACCCGAACACGCGCGTGCACTTCTGGGACGGCACGCACCTGGACACGCGGCGGGACCTGGAGCGGATGGGCCAGGACCTGGAGAGGTTCGGCGCGGGGAAGGGGCGCGCGCTCCAGGAGTGGATGGAGGACGGGAGGAAGAAGTACGCGCTCGCGTACGAGAAGTTCATCTGCACGAACGCGGGCAGCCTGGACTACTACGCGCCCTGGAGGCTGGCGCCCACGCTGCGCTTCAAGCCGTGGCAGACGCTCTACCGGCAGCTGGATTCGTTCTTCCACGATGACCGGATGACGTACGCGCTGGCGTACCCGTCGAAGTACCTGGGGCTGCACCCGACGACGTGCTCCTCGGTGTTCAGCGTGATTCCGTTCATCGAGCTGTGCTTCGGCGTGTGGCACGTGCAGGGCGGTTTCCGGGAGCTGTCACGAGGAATGATGAAGTGCGCCCAGGACCTGGGCGTGACGTTCCGGATGGGCACGGCGGTGGAGCGGGTGCGCACGGAGGCCGGGCGCGCGGTGGGCGTGAAGCTTCAGGGCGGCGAGGTGCTGGACGCGGACGCGGTGGTGGTGAACGCGGACCTGGCGTACGCGGCGCAGAAGCTGCTGGCGCCGGAGCTGCGGGAGGGCTCGAGGCTGTCGGACGGAGCGCTGGAGCGGGCGAAGTATTCGTGCAGCACGTTCATGGCGTACTACGGGTTGGACACGACGTACGCGGACCTGCCGCACCACCTCATCTACCTGTCGGAGAGCGCGAGGCGCACGGACAAGGACGCGCTGGAGGACCGCACGGTGGACGTGGACGACCCGCCCTTCTACGTGTGCAACCCGGGAGTGACGGACGGCACGGGAGCACCGAAGGGGCACTCCACGCTGTACGTGCTGGTGCCCACGCCCAACACGGCGCGCCCGGTGGACTGGGCGAAGACGGAGGCGACGCTGCGCGAGCGCATCCCGAAGATGCTGGAGAAGGTGGGCATCAAGGGATTGCGAGAGCACGTGAAGGCGGAGCGCTACTTCACGGCGGAGACGTGGAGGGACGACTTCAACGTGTTCCGGGGAGCGGTGTTCAACCTGTCGCACACCTGGATGCAACTGGGCCCGCTGCGGCCCCGCGTGAAGAACGCGCAGGTGGAGGGGCTGTACTTCGTGGGCGGAGGGACGCACCCGGGCAGCGGGCTCTTGACCATCATGGAGAGCGCGAACATCGCGGCGGACTACCTCACGCGTGAAGCCGGCAAGGGTCCGCTGAAGGGCTGGCCGTACGTGCCGCCCATGGAGGACGCCGAACCGCTCCGGATGGCCCGGAGCGGCTGAAGGACACGCGCCGGGTCATCCCATGTCAGACCTCCCCGCTAGGTTCGGCGACATCGTCGAAGCAGGGGGGACATCATGGGGCTGGATTGGAAGACCTTGCTGTGTGACACGCGGATCCGCGAGGCCATGGGTGGACGGGCCTCTGCACCGCTGGAGGATGATGGCCGGACCGAGTTCGATAGGGATTATGACCGGACGGTCTTCTCCACACCGGTCCGGCGCCTGAAGGACAAGACCCAGGTGTTTCCGCTGGATCCGAACGACGCGGTCCGGACGCGCCTGACGCATTCCCTGGAGGTGTCGACATTGGCCCGGGGGCTCGCGCGTGGCGCGGCCCGTTGGATGTGGCGCGAGGGCCACATCGATTCCAGCCAACGGGTCCTCGACATTGAAGCCATCGCGGCGACGTGCGGCCTCATTCACGACCTGGGAAATCCTCCATTCGGTCATGCGGGCGAGGAGGCCATCAGCAGCTGGTTCAAGAAGCGCTTCGGCGAGACGGGCCAGGGGCTCTACCCTGGGACGAAGACGGCTCCTGGACGTGACGGCCAGCTCCGGAATGATTTCTTGCGGTTCGAAGGAAACGCCCAGACGCTGCGCATCGTGTCGCGCCTTCAACTGCTCGCGGACTCCTACGGGCTGAACCTGACGGTGGGCACGCTGTCGGCCGCGATGAAGTACACGGCCGCTTCGGATGAGACGTCCGACACGGGGCCCGCCGACAGGAAGAAGCCCGGTTATTTCGCCTCGGAGCAGCCCCTTGTGGACAGGATCCGGTCGCTCACCGGAACGGGCGCTGCGCGCAACCCCATCGCGTTCCTCGTCGAGGCCTGTGACGACATGGTCTACGCGACCGTGGACCTGGAGGATGGGGTGAAGAAGGGCATCGTGAGCTGGCACGAGGTCGAAGCCTTCCTGGCGGGGAACGACGATTCGGGCATGGCGCAGCGCATCCTCAAGAGTGTCCATGAGTACATCGAGAAAGCGGACACGCCGCTGGCAGGGCGGGCTCAGGACGAAGCCCTCGCGCAGCACTTCCGGACGCTGGTCATTGGAGAGGCCAAGAAGGAGGTCCTCGCGGCCTTCCGGCGGCACTACGCCCGGCTCATGCAGGGAGAGGCGCTGACACAGGGCGACCTCATCAGCGCGAGTGGGGCGGCCCGCCTCATCGAGGTGTGCAAGAAGTTCGGGCGCGAACACGTCTACAACGCCCCGGAGACGCTCCGCCTGGAGACCCTGGGCCGCCGTGTCATCCACGGATTGATGGACATCTTCTGGGAGGGGGCTCATGGATGTCCGGACCCGGTGGACACCACAAGCAAAGCCTGGAAGAAGTTCAACAAAAGCCCTGAAGGCAAGGTCTACAACCTGCTGTCGAAGAACTACCGGACCGCGTTCGAATCCGCCTCCAAGAACTCGAGCCTCCCTCCGCTGTACCACCGCTACCAGTTGGTGACTGACTACGTCTGTGGAATGACAGACACCTTTGCTTGCGACCTCCATGCGCAGCTCACCCACGGATAGCGCGGTCATCCACGATCCCGTGGGGGTCCTGCGCAGGCGTCTGAGCGACTTCGTCACCCGCGTGCCGCATCCCTGGCATGGGGCGATGCGGACGCTCCTGGACGTCTTCCGTGAGCATGACTGGCAGGTCTTCGTCTTTGGCGGCACGTTGAGGGACCTGCTGGCCGTGTCGGCGACGGCGGCGCCCCGGGACGTGGATCTGGTCGTGGCGGGGACGACGGGGGATACGCTCCGGAAGGCGTTCTCTCGGGAACTGGTCCGGGTCAACCGGTTCGGGGGGTTGCGCCTCCAGGTCCAGAAGCTCCCGGTGGACATCTGGACCCTGGAGTCCACCTGGGCCTTCCAGCAGAGGCTTGTTCCCGGAGGGGACTTCGCGCACCTGCCGAGGACGACCTTCCTCAACGTGGAGGCCGTCGCCGCGGAGCTGGACACCCGGAAGGGGCGTGCGCGCCAAGTGTACGGAGACGCATTCTTCCGTGCGGTGCGCGAGCAGGTGCTCGAAATCAACCTGGAGGAGAACCCCTACGAGGGCCTCTGTGTGGTCCGGTCCCTGCTCACGGCGCGGAAGCTCCACTACGCACTGGGGCCCCGGCTGGCGCGCTACGTTGCCCATCATGGCTCCCGCATCGACGCGGCGGAGCTGGAAGCCATTCAGCTCTCCCATTACGGGCGCATCCGTCTCGACCGGGACCAGCTGATGCGGCTGATCCGGATCGTGAGTGGGAGGGTGACGGCCACGAGGCCGAGGCCCGTCGAGCTGCCCCGGGTGCGTCAGCTCGAATGGAAGCTGCCGCGCCCCCAGCAACTCGACTGGCACTCCCGGGAGTGGAGGTCCACGTCCCGGGACGAGCCCGCCTTGCAGAGCACCGGCTGACCCTCTTCAGGGGCGGCAGCTCACCTCCACGAGGATGCCGCCCGGGGCGCGGCAGTAGACGAGGGTGCCCCGGTTGTTGCGGATGACGTCGGACACCTCCAGGCCGTCCGCCTTCACGCGCTCATGGAAGGCGAGCACGGGGGCCTCGGAGTCCTGGAGGAAGCCGACGTGGAAGTCCTCGGGGAAGACGTCGGAGTCGCGCTTGCGGCGCTGGAGGATGAGCACGAAGCCATCCGCCCCGCCGAGCATGGCGATGGCGGGCGAGTCATGGTTCTTCGCGTGCGACGTGAAGCCGCAGTAGCGCGTGAAGAAGCGGGCGGTGGCCTGGACGTCGGGGACCTGCAGATCAAGGTGATTCAGCTTCATGGTGGGCCTCGCGAAGGCACACGAATGCCTTCGAAGGGCCGTGGGTCCTGAATCCCGAAGGAGACGGACAAGTGCTTCCACCATGGAAGTGACCGGGGCTCACCGAACCGGTCCGCCGTTTTTCGACCGGGGTGAAGGCTAACTCAATGGCAGACGGAATGCCAGACTACGACACGTACCGCTCCGCCAGCTCCGACACCTGCCCCGTCGCCTGCTCCACCGCCGTCGCCGCCTCCTGCGTCGTGCCCAGCTGCCGCAGCGTCGCGGCCATCAGCTCGTCCATCTCACTCACCGCGCTGAACAGCTGATCCACGCCCGCGTGCTGCTGCGCCACCGCTTCGGCGATCTGCCGCACCGCCGACGCGGACTCGTGCGTCAGCTTGATGAGCTCCCGCAGCCGCTCGCCGCTCTTGCGCAGCGGCACCAGCGCCGCCTGCACGCCCGCGGAGCTCTTGTCCGCCGTCACGACCGCCTCGCCCGTGGCGGTCTCCATGCCCTCCAGGAGGCCACGCACCTGTCCCGTCGCCTTGATGGACTGGTCCGCCAGCTCGCGCATCTGCCGCGCCACCACCGCGAAGCCCCGGCCCTGCTCGCCCGCGCGGCTCGCCTCGATGGCCGCGTTGATGGCCAGCATGTGCGACTGGTCCGCCAGCGACTTCACCACCTCCGACACCCGGCCCACCTCGCGGGCGCGCGTGCCCAGGTCCACCACCTGCTGATTCAGGCCGTGCGTCAGGCCCCGGATGTCGTCGAGCCCCTGCTCCGTGCCCGCCAGCGACTCCTCGCCCAGCTTGCCCATCGCCGCGGCGCGCTCCGCCACCTGCAGGACGCTCCCCGCGCGGCTCGCCGCCAGCTTCGACATCTGCTGGATCTCCTGCGCCGTCGTGCGCGCCTGGTGGATGGCCGACGCCTGCCGAGACAACGTCCGGTTCTGCTGGTCGCTCGCCTCCGTCAGCCGCGTGCCCGCCTTCGCCAGGTGCCCCGCGGACGAGCTCAGCGCCCGGGGCAGCTCCTGCAATTGTTCATAGAGCAGCCACGTGCGCGCGGACAGGTCCCCCAGCTCATCCGTGGACACCCACTGCGGCGGCGCCGCGCGGCCCTCCACC